>NZ_LZSZ01000058.1:0-2691 GCF_001665645.1 Mycobacterium sp. 852002-30065_SCH5024008
GGTGAAATCCAAACCACACTAGCCAGCTTGGACGGGGTGGACCAGGCGGTGGTGATCGCCCGCGAGGACCACCCCGGCGACAAACGCCTGATCGGCTATGTCACCCAATCCGCTTCCGGGCCCCTTGACCCTGCCGCGATCCGCGCACAGCTGACGGACCGGTTGCCGTCCTATATGGTCCCGGCCGCGATCATGGTGATCGACGCGCTACCACTGACGGTCAACGACAAACTCGACACCCGCGCCCTACCCGCCCCCGACTACACCGGCGCTCGATACCGCGCACCGGGCAGTCTTCTCGAGGAAATCCTGGCGGGCATCTACACCCAAATCCTCGGGCGGGATCGGGTTGGGGTCGACGACTCGTTCTTCGAGTTGGGTGGGGATTCGTTGTCGGCGATGCGCCTGATCGCCGCGATCAACACCAACCTGGATGCCGGCCTGTCGGTGCGCACCATCTTTGAGGCGCCCACCATCGCGCAGTTAGCACCCCGCATCGACGCGAACGCCGGGGGCGGGGGTGGGCTGGGCCCGCTGGTCGCGCAACAACGTCCGGGGCGGGTGCCGTTGTCGTTTGCCCAGTCGCGGTTGTGGTTTATCGATCAGTTGTTGGGCCCGTCTGCGGTCTACAACATGCCGATCGCACTACGCTTGCACGGACCACTCGACGTTGAAGCCCTAGGGGCCGCACTCGGTGATGTGTTGGCCCGCCATGAATGCCTACGCACCCTGTTCGCCGCGGTCGACGGAATCCCCCACCAGGTTGTAGTGCCCGCCGAGCAGGCCGATTTCGGTTGGCAGGTGATCGATGGCAGCGGGTGGCCAGAAAGCCAGCTACGTGAGGCCATCGCCGCGGTGGTGACTCACACGTTTGATCTAGCCACCGAGATTCCGCTGCAGGCAAAGCTTTTCCATCTGGGCGAGGATGAGCATGTGTTGGTGGCAGTGGCCCACCATATCGCCGCCGATGGCTGGTCGATCACCCCGCTGCTACGCGATCTAGGCACCGCCTATACCAGCCGCACTCAAGGCAAGGCCCCGGATTGGGTGCCGTTGGCGGTGCAATACGCCGACTACACACTCTGGCAACGAGAGCAATTCGGCGACCTCAATGACCCCGACAGTGTGATCGGCGGGCAGCTGACCTACTGGCAAGACGTGTTGGCCGGGATGCCCGAACGCCTGGTGCTGCCCACCGATCGGCCCTATCCGGCGGTGGCCGATTATCGCGGGGCAAGCCTCACCATCGAGTGGCCGGCGCAGTTGCAGCAGCAGATCACCCGGGTGGCCCGCGCGCACAACGCCACCAGTTTCATGATGATCCAAGCCGGTTTGGTGGCGTTGTTGGCCAAACTGAGCGCCAGTGGTGATGTGGCCGTTGGGTTCCCGATCGCCGGCCGGCGCGATCCCGCCCTGGATGAGCTGGTCGGGTTCTTCGTCAACACCCTGGTGTTACGCGTCGATCTGGCCGGCGACCCCAGCGTGGCCGAACTCCTTGCCCAGGTGCGCGCGCGCAGCCTGGCCGCCTTTGAACACCAAGACGTGCCCTTCGAGGTGTTGGTGGAACGGCTGCATCCGGCCCGCAGTATGGCTCATCACCCCCTGGTGCAGGTGATGCTGGCCTGGCAACACCACAACCCCACCGACGTGGACCTGGGTGCTCTGCAGGTCGACCCCTTACCGGTGCAAACCCATACGGCCCGGATGGATTTGACATTCTCCCTGTCCGAGAACTTCACCCAGGCGGGCCAGCCGGCCGGAATCAGCGGCACGGTGGAATTCCGCACCGACATCTTCGACCCGGCCAGCGTCGAGACGTTGATTACCCGGTTGCAGCGGGTGTTGGTGGGGATGACCGCGGATCCGTTGGGGCTGTTGTCGTCGGTCGAGGTACTCGACGCGCAGGAGCTGGCCTGTTTGGAGGGGTGGGGTAACCGGGCGGTGTTGGACCAGCCTGCTGCGTTGGAGGTGTCGATCCCGCAGGTGTTTGCCGACCAAGTCGCGCGGACCCCGGATGCGCTGGCATTGACTTTCGGCGACGGGTCGTGGACGTATGGGGAGCTGGATGCGGCTGGGAATCGGTTGGCGCACTGGCTAGTTGGCTATGGCGCGGGTCCGGGTGGGTGTGTGGGGTTGCTGATGCCGCGCGGCGCGCAGGCCATCATCGCGATCCTCGGGGTTTTGAAGTCGGGGGCGGCATATGTGCCGATGGATCCGGGCCTGCCGGCAGCCCGGGTCGGGTTCGTGCTCACTGATGCCGCACCGATCGCAGTGCTGACCACCGCTGAGTTGCGGTCGCGGCTGGATGGGTACGACGACCTGGTCGTGATTGATGTCAACGATCCCGTGATCGACACCCAGCCGGCCGCACCGTCGCCGGGCCCGACTTCGGAGGATGTTGCGTATTCGATTTATACCTCGGGCACTACGGGGGTCCCTAAAGGTGTTGCGGTGACGCATGCCAACGTGACCCAGCTGCTGGCGTCGGCGGGTGCGTATGTGGAGCGGGTGGGGGTGTGGTCGCAGTGGCATTCGCATTCCTTTGATGTGTCGGTGTGGGAGATTTTCGGTGCGCTGTTGGGTGGGGGCCGGTTGGTGGTGGTGCCCGAGGCGGTGGTCGGCTCCCCGGATGACTTGCACGCCTTGTTGATTGCTGAGCGGGTCAGTGTGTTGAGTCAGACCCCGTCGGCG
>NZ_LZSZ01000059.1:0-4192 GCF_001665645.1 Mycobacterium sp. 852002-30065_SCH5024008
CGACCACGTTGCGGGGCCGAACGTCGGCCTCGGCGACCACCTCGTGTGCCACCTGCTGCTCGATGCGGCGCACCTCGGCCGGGTTCTGCCAGTCCTTGGACTCCACGGCCACGGCGAACGTCTCGCGCGAGTGTCCCGCCTCCAGTCGTACCGCCACGGCACTCCCTGGCCGGACCCCGGAAACCCGTGCGGCGGCGCGTTCGATGTCGGTCGGGTAAATGTTTCGCCCGGCCATGATGATGACATCCTTGACTCGGCCGCAGACTACGAGGCGGCGGGTCTCGGTGAGGTAGCCCAAATCGCCGGTGTCATACCACCCTTGTTCGTCTTGTGCCGCAACGAATCCGGCCATCGTTTCGTAACCGATCGTCACAGGCTCACCACGCACCTGTATGACGCCTACGGCCCGGGCGGGCAGGATGTTGCCGTCTTCGTCGACGATGCGCGCCTCGAGCCCCTTGAGCAGGCGTCCAAGCGTGGCCAGCCGGCGGGTTTTTCCCTTGGTCGCAGGGACAGCTCGGTGCAACGCGGAAAGGAGGTCAGCGTCGACCTCGTCGATCAACAGGCCTTCGCCGCAATCAGAGAACGACACAGCCACGGTGGTTTCGGCCATGCCGTAAGCGGGCAGGATCGCCTCCGGACGTAAGCCGAACGGCTTGCCCGCTTCACATAGGTCCTCGACATCGGCGGGTTCGACCTGTTCGGCGCCTGAGAGTGCCCATCTCAGGGTAGACAGGTCGAACTGGCCGGGCCGGGCCAGCTTGCGAAGGCGTTTGGCGAAGAGTGTGTAGGCGAAGTTGGGTGCAGCGGTCATCGTGCCCTTGTACTTGTCGATGAGCTTGGCCCACAGCAACGTGTCGCGCAGGAAGTCCATCGGAGTGACCTTGACTAGTTCCGCGCCGAAATACATTGGTACAGTCAAGAATCCGGTCATGCCCATGTCGTGGAACAGAGGCAGCCAGCTCACGATCACGTCGGTATCGATGTCGACTTTCGCGCCGAGGAACATCGCCTCGGCGTTGGAAACGACATTGCGATGTGAGATTCGGACGGCCCTGGGCGACCCGGTAGAACCCGACGTCAACTGCAGCAGCGCAAGGTCATCGTCGTCGGTGTCAACCGGATCGATCGGGCGGTTGCCGAGCAGCTCCTCGATTACCAGCACGCGCATTCCCAGCTGGGACAGCAGTGGGGCCGCGGCCATGAATGGGTCGGAGATGACGACCGTTGTGGCGCCGATCATTTTGATGACGGCGGTGGTGTCCTCGGCCCAGCGGCGAAGATCGGTGCGCGGTGTGGGTTGGTGGAGCATGGTGAGGCTGGCGCCGCGCATCCAGACGCCCTGCCCGGTGGGCGCGATCTCGACGGGGGCCCCGGCCAGCACCGGCACGGCATCTCCGTGGCCGACGCCGGCGGTGGCCAAGCCACCCGCGATCCGGCGAGCACGCTCGTGCACCTCGCCCCAGGTATGCCGGAGCGGGCAATCCGGCTCGCCGGTGACCAAACCCTTCGAGCTGGATTGGGCGCTGCCATACATGGTTTCGGTGAATCTACTCAAGGCCATTCCTTTGGCACCGGCACCGGCGCCGCGTCGAGCTCCGACTGCGAGGTGAAGCGTTCAACAGGGCACACAATGAGTGAAGCGTTGAATGTATTGATATTGAGCCGCGCAGCTCGAGCCGAATTCACGGGAGCGCCGGCACCGCGGGTGTCGCTGCGGTACAACTGCCGCCTGCCCCGAAGAGGTTGGTGGATGAGTGCGGCGGAAAAGCCTGCCCCGTTCAAGGCGCCACCCGATTGGCCGTCGCTCCAGTCGAAGCGAGGTATCGAACCGTTCAGACGAACTCACGATATACATGCACGGCCAATGAAGCGCTGAGGCGCGCCGATATCACCACCAAGCGCGGCGGTCTTCTTTCCGAAGCGCAGAGCGCGAAACTCCGCCATTATCAGCTTGAAAGCACAAACCCCGTTTACCGTCGGTTCAGCCGGGCGATGCGGACCCATTACGACGGGGACCTCTTAGGGGTCGCCGCCGGACGTTTCCGGACGGCTGGGGAGTCAACCATGACAACCATAGCGCAGGTTGCTCAGCGGGAGGGTCACGACGGGATCCACCATGCCAAACGGGTTGTTGCTAATTGCCTGCGGACGACGGTGTTGTTAGTGCCTTCGCCGCTAATCGCGGGTGGCTGCTGAAGCTAGCCGGCAACTTACTGCCATCGCGCCGATTCTTCGAAAAAGTCAGTGCCTGACGCGCATTGGCGGGCGAGTTGGCGCATCAGTCCTGCATTCATCGGTTGTGCGCAAGAGGAGACCTCACCGAGCACACGCTGCGCCTCCGTTGAACTCGAAGGCTGCAGCACGAACAACACGGCGTCGCGCGAATGCGTACCCATGAGGTAGATGGTGTCGCTGAAAACCAGCCGATATGCGTGCAGCGAAACCATTTCGCTATGGCGAATAAGTCGCGCCGGGGCGGGCAACCACGCGCTCGAGTCGTAAATGACTCGGTGGACCGTACCAATCCATGAACCGAAAACCGCAAGCAGGTCAGGTAGCTCTAGCCTCAGGTCCAGGCTCTTTGGCCACCAAGCCCCGTCCACCGCAGCGGGGGTGCCGTCGCGTTCGCACAGTACCAATCGGGTGGCGCTGGAAGGGCTGGAAGTAACAAGCGCCACCGTGACGCTCCCATCGACTATCTTGCTATCGCAGACGGCTACCGAAGAGGGCGGTACTCGACAAACCTACGACAGTAGGAGCATAACCCCACGGGCGCCGAGACGGTCGACGAATCGCGATACCACGACGCTTAATGTGGCTTTTCAATCGGCAAGCGGCAGTTTGTGGTTGGCGGCGAAACCATGCGCCAGGCCTGATTCGCGGAGCCGGGTGAGAATCGCTTTTCTGTGCGCGGGCCGACCGCAGCCGTCCAGCGGGCGGCAGCCGAGCAGATAGTGGCGTAACGTCAGTAGAGAGCTGTTTCGTTGTCGGCGGTGGCCTCGGAAGTAATGTCCCGTCGAGATCACTGGCAATGCAATTCCTCCGTCGGCCCCGTTTCGCGGGTTGATCGTTTCAAGCTGCAAGGGATTGCCCGTGAAGCGCGCAACACCGTTTACCAGTCACATTGGGGCCAAGCCGAATCCGCCAACAGCCTGCAGCATCGATGCCGTGGAGAAATGGCGTGACGGGGTGCCCTCGGTTGAAGAGCCGACTCTCAATTCCGTTGGGGGGCGGTGGTCCGCCAGCCCGGTGCGCCTCACCCTGGCAGGCCAACTCGGGAACAAGATCGATGGAGCATGGTGGCTCCGGACTGGCCTGATCTCGCGAGAGCTGACCGAGTTGGTGTCTATCTTGGATGCGCGTTTAGGGCAGGTCATCGACATCAATGTCAATTGGTCATCCTTACAACGCCAGCACGACCTGAATTGGGATTGGGGACAGGGCGTACGCCCGCACGTCATGACCGTCGATGGCCGTGATGCACGGGCGAAGCTTCTGATCGTTCCGCACAGGACCGGTACCGCCCTTGCGGTAATGGTCTTGCGCCGCGCCGCCAACCTGCCAGTGCATGCGGCACACCGCAATTCGCGCGCTTTCCAGACAGCCGATTGCATTGTCCGCGTGGCCCGCGGCGAGCAGATGTTTGAAGTGCGCCGCGCGCGGCGCGCGGCGATACCTCAAGGTCCGCAGGATTGAGACCGTCCGGGTCCGCCCGCCAGCAACGGGCCAGGCCGATTGCCAGGGGAACTGGGTGAAGCCGATGTGGCACCGGATTCGTTGATTTCCAGGGATCTTTACGTGACGATCACGCGCACACGCCTTATCCTCGGTTTTCCGTTTTCTCCCCGATCAGGAGCCCCTCGACGGTCGACGCATCGCTTGGGCGGGCTGCGGTCATCATGATGGCGTGCGCCTCGTCTGGGTCGGCATCCGAGGAAACCACCAGCAGAACGGTTTTGGCACGGTTGAGCCCCAGGACCTCGACGGTGTTGACCGGCTGAAGCCGGTATCCGTCGAGTCGCACCGTGCGCCCTCCGGTCAGGAATTTCGCAGGGGGCCTTGCCCATTCGTTCACGTTGTAGAGCACGCGGCCAATCGGCCCGAGTCGAACGGACAGCACCGACAGCAGGTCTGGCAGCTCTGCCGCGAGGTCGTCACTGTGTGGCCACCACGCACCATCGACATACCC
>NZ_LZSZ01000060.1:0-559 GCF_001665645.1 Mycobacterium sp. 852002-30065_SCH5024008
GGCCAGTCGGGCGCGACGTCGCGGGCCATTCGGATCACGTGTTCGATCACGATCGCCTCCCGGCCGTTGACCACCCCGGCGGCCCGGGTCCGCACGGCACCGCAGGTGCCCGCCCCGATGGTGCCGAACGCCACCTCGATGTCGCGCTCGGTCAACCGGCGGTCGAGCGAACCGCGCACCTGCTCCACCTCGACCCGAAGACCCTGGGCGATCAGGTATATCGGTGCCTGCCAGGCCATCTCGATGAAGCCGGGAGTCTTCAGCATCGGCTCGAAATCCAGCGGCCGGCCGAAGCCCATCCCGTCCATCATGACGTCGGCCACCGGGTAGTGATCGTTGAGCGCGACCTCGCTGGCCGTGATGGTGCGGATGTTCTTGGACTGCGTCGTAATCAGCAGGGCGAGCTGATCAGAGGCGAACCCGGGAAAGATGCCGGAAGCGTAGAACGAGGCGCCGCCGGCCTTGGCCGCCGCCTCGAGTTGGTCACGCCACTCGGGGGCGAAATACGACGGCGGATGCACCAGGCTCGTCGAGGACGTCGACACGACGTTGATGCCGG
>NZ_LZSZ01000061.1:0-114992 GCF_001665645.1 Mycobacterium sp. 852002-30065_SCH5024008
GATGTGTATAAGAGACAGACCCACGTGCATCAACCTCATCTCCCACCGAGAAGACGTCGTGATGCGTGGAAAAGATGCGGTCATCAAAGCCGCGAAGCAGTTGTCCGAGCTGCTGGGCTGAAGGGATAACGATCAATGTCGTGGGACATGCAAGTCGACGTCGTCGTGCTCGGCAGTGGTGGCGCCGGGCTTACCGCCGCCCTCACCGCGGCCGCATCCGGGGCCTCGGTGGAGGTCTTCGAGAAGGCGCCGACCGTCGGGGGAACCACCGCGGTGTCGGGTGGCGTCGTGTGGATCCCCGCCCATAACCGTTCGCTCGACGGCGAATTGACGCCCGCCGACGCGTTGCGATACCTGCGCGCGCAGTCCCTGGGCTCGATGGACGACGAGTTGGTCGAGACATTCGTGCACACCGGCCCGGCGATGCTCGACTTCGTCGAGGCGCACAGCGGTTTGCGCTTCGAGATCGCCACCGGCTTCCCCGACTATCGGCCCGAATTGCCGGGAGGGCAACCGGCCGGCGGCCGTTCACTGAGTGCCGCTCCCTTCGATCTGGCGCAGTTGGGCGAATGGGCCACTCGGATCACGTCGTTTCCGGCCGACTGGTCCAACGTCGGATTCGATGCCGAGACCAGAGCCCGTCTGCACGCGGCGATCGACGAACGAACCAGCCACCTGTGCGTCGCAGGCACCGCGCTGATCGCGGGCCTCCTCAAGGGACTGCTGGATGCCGGTGTCACCCCGCACACCAACGCGCGGGCCGAACGACTCATCGCCGACGACGGAGAAATCACCGGCGTGCGGATCGGCTTGCAGGGACACAACATCAACGTTCGCGCCCGGCACGGCGTCATCCTGGGCACCGGCGGCTTCGAGTGGGATCCCGCCCTGGCGCAAGCCTTTCTGCGCGGCCCGATGCACGGCGCGGTCTCGCCGCCCAACAACACCGGTGATGGCCTGCGCATGGCGATGGCACACGGTGCGGACCTGGCCAACATGGGCGAAGCCTGGTGGGTGCCGATCGTCCAAATCCCCGGCGACACCATCGAAGGCGAGCCACGCAGCCGCAGCGTACGGCTGGAACGGACGCGGCCAAGGAGCATCATCGTCAACGCGGCGGGCAGGCGATTCGTCAACGAGGCCTGCGACTACAACTCGATGGCCGGCGCATTCCACTACCTCGATCCCCGCGGCGGGTACGTCAACGACCGCGGGTGGATGGTGTTCGATTCAATTCACCTGCAGCGCTATGGGTTCCTGGGCATCGAACCGGGGCAGCCCGTTCCAGACTGGTTCTGTGAGTCGGCGGACCTCGCCGAGTTGGCCGCCAAGACCGGCATCGATGCGGACGGCTTGATCCGCACCGTCGAGGCCTGGAACCGCCACGTGGGCGCCGGCGCCGATCCCGACTTCGGGCGCGGCTCCAGCGCGTACGACGGCTACTGGGGCGACGAGAGCGCGACGACACTGGCCGGCAAAACCCTCGGCCCGATCGACACCGCCCCCTTCTACGCGGTGCCGGTGCGCATCGGTGCGATGGGCACCAAGGGCGGTCCCCGGACCGATCGCGACGGGCGCGTGCTGCACGTGGGCGGTGAGCCGATCCCGGGTCTTTACGCCGCCGGCAATGCGATGGGCGGTGTGACCGGACGCGCCTACGGCGGTGCCGGCGGAACGTTGGGTCCCGCAATGGTTTTCGGTTACCGCGCCGGCTACGCGGCCGCCACCGGGAAGTCCATCGACCTGAAGTAGCCGTCCGCCGATCGGTCTATTTCGCGATCGGCAGCTCGACACAGATGTGAGTTCCGACCGGGACATCGAGGAAGACGAAACCTCCCCCGGCGGCGTCCACGCGCGCCCGGTGCGACGCCAATCCGATGTGTCCCTCTCCGAGGCGGCGGGCCACGGTCCCGACGTCGAATCCCACGCCATCATCGACCACGTGCAGGACGCACCTGTCGTCGGTAATTCCAAGCATGACCGAAGCGCTGCGAGCCCGTGAATGTTGCACGACGTTGGACAGCAATTCGCGCACCACACCGAACACGATCGGGTCGATCGCATTGCGAATCGGGTAATCGATGTCGGTGGAGATCTCGATGCCGGAACGCTGGGCGGCGAAGACGGCCAGCTGCTGCACCGCGGCCGCGAGGCCGACCTGCTCGAGGACGGCGGGATGCAGCTCGAAAGTCGCCTGCCGCAGGCGTTCCGACGCCATCTGAAGGCCGGTGAGCGCCCGTCCGACACGATCATCGCCGGGCAATTCCGCGCCCAACTCGACGAGTTCTTGGCGCACCGCCAAGATGTCCTGCAGCGGCCCATCGTGGATGGATTCCGAGATCCGCCGCTGCTCGACGTCGGATGCGGTCATCGTTTGAGCGAGCAACTCCTCACGCAGTGTGCTCAGGCCCGCGACTGATCGCACGTGTCGCTCCTCGATCCGGACGACGACGAATGCGGTGGCGCACAGAAACCCGTAGAGCCCGAGCAGAAATACCGTGCTCGGCCAGTGTCCCGGACTCATCAGCACCCCGTCGTGAATGCCGGCGATGGCGAAGCCGACGAGCGTGAAGGTGAGCACCACCGCCGCACGCCGCGACGACACATCCACGCCCACCAGAACCGGCAGCAGCACCATGATCAGCAGCGGCAGGATCCCAAGGGCGGACAGCAATTGAAAGCCCGTCAACGCGACCACGTCGAGGATGGTGAAAGTAAACGGCTCCAGCCGGCCGACCCCGGCCGAGCCGCCCAACCCGACCCATCGGCGCACGGGGGTGAAAGCCAGCACGAACGCGCAGAGCGCAACGAGTGCGTACGCGACGACGAGAGCGCTTTGTTGCGGCCATTCCCATCGCGGGGTGTCGACGACCATGGCGGCAACCATGAGGCCCACCACACAGATCCGGAGCACCGAAACGATTCGATACGAGCGCAACTGGTGGACGCTGCGGACCCGGTCCAGTTCTGTGTCGCTGCCTTCGGTCATCCGATCACCGTAGTAATCCGCGTCGGCCCCGCCGAAGCAAACCGGCAGATTCCCCATCAGATTGCCCGGAAATTGAGAACGGCGCTTTTGAGCAGACCGCTACACTCATCGCCATGGCCGGGCCAGCAACGCCAGAAAAGGTGCGGGTGGTTGTCGGCGACGACCACCCGCTCTTTCGCGAAGGCGTGGTGCGAGCGCTTTCGTCGAGCGGTTCGGTGCATGTCGTCGGTGAGGCGGAGGACGGCTCGGCGGCGCTGGAATTGATCAAGGAGCACCTGCCCGACATCGCTCTGCTCGACTACCGAATGCCCGGCATGGACGGTGGTCAGGTGGCGGCGGCGGTGCGGAGCCAGGAGTTGCCGACCCGCGTGCTGCTGATCTCGGCGCACGACGAGCCCGCCATCGTGTACCAGGCGCTGCAGCAGGGCGCAGCCGGATTCGTGCTCAAGGACTCGACCCGCAGCGAAATCGTCAAGGCCGTGCTCGACTGCGCGCAGGGCCGCGACGTGGTGGCACCGGCTCTGGTGGGAGGCCTTACCGCGGAGATCCGGCACCGGGCGGCGCCGACGGGTCCGGTACTCAGTGCGCGAGAACGCGAGGTGCTCAACCGGATTGCGCGTGGTCAGAGCATCCCGGTGATCGCGGGTGAGCTGTACGTGGCTCCGTCGACGGTCAAGACCCACGTGCAACGCCTGTACGAGAAGCTCGGCGTCAACGATCGCGCGGCCGCCGTTGCCGAGGCGATGCGGCAAGGTCTGCTCAGCTAGCGGCCGACCGGTGGTCGGGTCCGACCGACGCCGGCCCGTCCGCCCGCAGCAGCGCGTTCGCGAATGCCGCGGCCTCGGCCACCAGCCGGCGAGCCCGGTGTTCCACCTCGTCGAGGTGTCCGGCGCTCACCCCGGCACGGGTCAGCTGCCGCTTGGAGGAGACCAACGGATCGACCGCTGCGGGGTGGTTGGTCCGGAAGGTCACCGCTTCCACCATCGCAGGACCGCCGCCGGCGCTCGCTCGTTCCACCGCTTCGGCGACCGAGTCATGCACGGCCGCAACGCTGTTGCCATCCACCGACAGCACGGGCAGGCCGTGGTGCTCGCGCGGGCCCCGTCGCACGCCGGACGCATCGCGGATGTTTTCGACGACGAACACCACCGGGAGTCGCCAAGACAGCGCGATCTGCGCGGCCGACTTGAACTCGGCGGAGTTCACGGCTTCATCCCCGATGGCACACAGGGTCACCTTCCCTTCACCGGCATGCCGCTGCGCATACGCATCACCCAACGCGAACAAGATCGACTGCCGCACGGGGTCCGTGGTGGCGAACAACTGCTTCCATTCCGTCGCGAACGGGCTTTCCTTCGCACCGCCGGCCGCAGCCCGGCTCGGGACGATCATCTCGGCGATGGCCGGACCCAGCGGAAGGGCGAGGCCGACCCGCTGGGCGTGCTCGAAGTGGTGGATCGCGGTGCTCATGACGTCGCCCGGCCGCAGCGCCGCGACGGCGCCGACGGCCACCGCCTCCTGGCCGAATGCGGCGACCGTTGTCGCCTTGAGCAGACCGCCGATGCGCCGCTCTTCCAGCGCCATGTCGAGCAGTCGCATAACCCACATCCGGCGGTACAGCTCCAGCTGTTCACCGAGGTTTACGGCCGACAGTTCGGGTGTGCGAGCCATGTGCGGGTCTCCTAACTGATCCTGGGTGGCGGCGTCGAGGTGACCGCCGTGTTGTACACAAGATCAACGTAGGGAGAGTGACGCGCCCGGACCTCCGCCGATCGGTCCGCAAAGGGGATGAATCCCCATTCCCCCGATCGGGGGACAAGACGGATGGTCAGTCCTGCGGGCCATCGGTCGGTGACAGCAACTGCTCGGCCGCCGAGTAAGGGTCCTGTTTGCCGTCGACGACCGTCTCGGCCAGCCGGTCGAGGTCCGGCCGGCTCCGCAGCCGGGTTTGCGCCAGCGACAGGATCTGCGCGCGGGCGCGGGCCAGTCGACGGGCACGACTGTCGGCACGGTCGTGGGCCTCGATGGCGGCCATCAACTCCGCGATGCCCTCGCCGCGAGCGGCGATGAGACTGACGATCGGGGCATCAGTCTCCTCCCGCAGGTCCCGCACGGTCCGTTCGGCACCTTCGCGGTCGGCCTTGTTGACCACCACGATGTCGGCGACTTCGAGCACCCCCGCCTTCGCCGCCTGAATCGCGTCGCCCGCACCGGGATTGAGGATGACGACGGTGGGGTCGGCGACTGCGGCTATCTCGATCTCGGATTGCCCCACCCCCACGGTCTCCAGCAAGACGACGTGGTAACCGATCGCCCCCAGCAGCCGGATGGCTGCGGGGACCGCGGCGGCCAGCCCCCCGACGTGACCGCGGGTCGCCACCGACCTGATCAACACGTCGGAGTCGTTGATATGCGCGGCCATTCGTATCCGGTCGCCCAACAGCGCACCACCGCTGAACGGCGACGACGGATCCACCGCCAACACCGCCACCCGGTCCCCCCGCTCGCGGTAGGCGCCGACCAGGGCGGCGATCGTGGTGGACTTGCCCGCGCCCGGCGGCCCGGTGATGCCGATAACGCTCACCGATGAGGGCTCGATACCGGCCAGCACCTCGTCGCGGCGCTCGCCCTCGACGAGAGACAGTAGCCGACCCACCGCGCGCGGAGATCCGTTGCGCGCGCCGGCGATCAAGTCGGCGATCTCCATTTAGGGAGCTGAGACCTCGATGACCGTGGCGGACCCCATGCCGCCGCCCGCACACATGGCTGCGACCGCGATTCCGCCGCCACGGCTGCGCAATTCGTGGATCAGCGTGACGAGCATCCTCGCTCCCGTCGCCGCCACCGGGTGGCCCAGCGAGCATCCGCTGCCGCTGACATTGACCTTGTCCGGGTCGAGGTCGAGCAGCTTGACGGTGGCCACGCACATTGCGGCGAAGGCCTCGTTGATCTCGAACAGGTCCACCTCCGAGAGCGAGAGGCCGGCGCGGGCAAGAGCTTTCGGGATGGCTTCCACCGGCGCCAAACCGGTGATCGCCGGGTCCACCCCGACGGACGCCCAGGACCGCACCGTGGCCAGCGCCGGTAGCCCAAGCTCGTCGCTCGCGATCGTCAGCGCCGCCGCGCCGTCGTTGGCGCCGCAGGCATTGCCGGCGGTGATGGAAAAGCCCTCAATTTCGGGATGCAGCGGCTTGAGGGCGGCCAGCTTTTCCATGGTGGTGTCGCGGCGGGGGTGTTCGTCGACGGCGAACAGTCCGTGCGGCGTTTCGATCGGGACGATCTCTTGTTTGAAGCGGCCCTCGTCGATCGCGGCGATGGCGTTGCGGTGCGACCGCAGCGCCCACGCGTCCATCTCTTCGCGGCTCACACCGGCTTTGACCGCGGCGTTCCAGCCGACGGTGATCGACATGTCGAGGTTGGGCGCCTCGGGACTGTCTGGATGGGTCGGGGGAAACCAGTCGACCCATTCGCCGTCCACCTGCATCCGGGATCGTGGGGACGTGGAGGCGGAGTTCACACCACCGGCGATGACGAGCTGATCCATCCCGGCACGCACGCTTGCCGCCGCGCTCTGCACCGCCGCCTGCCCGGCCGCGCAGTGGCGATTGTTCGCCAGACCGGGCACCTGGGTCAGGCCGGCGGTGATGGCCGCATGCCGTGCGATCACGCCGCCGCCGAAGAGCCCCTCCCCCAGGATCACGTCGTCAACCTGTGCCGGGTCCAGGTCCTTCGCCGCTTCGGAGACCACGTGGTGTGCCAGGTCGAAGGCGCTGGTGTCGCGCAGCGTGCCCTTCCGGGCGGTGCCAATGGGAGTGCGCAGGGCGGACACGATGACGGCTTCGGGCACGGTCTTCTCCACTTCGGCGAGCGCGACGCGAGTGCTCGAGAGCCCCCGCAGCTTATGAGAACAATATTCTCTCATTGCGAGAGTCAGCGTTGCAAGGAGCGGCGAACTCGCGAACAGACGGAAAATTGCATGAACCGGCATCGTAGGCTGCGATTTTGCGTCTGCTCGCCAACCAGGAGGCATCGTCGGCAATGGAGGGAACGATCGCGGTCCCGGGTGGCACCGTGTGGTTCAAGCGGGTCGGCGCCGGAGAGGGCCTTCCCCTGCTGGTGGTGCACGGCGGTCCCGGTCTGCCCCACACCTACCTGCGTTCGCTGGAGCGGTTGGCTGACGAGCGCGAGGTCATCTACTGGGATCAGCTCGGTTGCGGCAAGTCCGAGCGCCCGTCGAACCGCGAACTGTGGACCATGCAACGGTCGGTGGCCGAAATGGATGCCGTCGTAGCTGGCCTCGGCCTCAACCGTTTCCACATCTTCGGCAATTCGTGGGGCGGGATGATGGCTCAGCAGTACGCGCTCGACGTGCCGTCGCGGGCGGTCAGCCTCACCATTTCGAACAGCATCGCGTCGATACCGCAGTTCTCGGAGATGGTGGCGCGGCTGAAATCGGAGCTCGATCCGGCAACGCAATCCGCCATCGGACGTCATGAAGCCGCGGGGACCACGTACACGGCCGAATATCAGGACGCGATCCGCACCTGGAACGAAACCTATCTGTGCCGCGTGCGCCCCTGGCCGCCAGAGCTTTTGGAAGCCTTCGCCGCGATGGGCACCGACATCTTCGAGACGATGTTCGGCCCCAGTGATTTTCACATCGTCGGAACAATCAAGGAATGGGACGTGTTCGACCGGCTGGCCGAAATCACGTTGCCCACCCTGATTCTCGCGGGCAGGTTCGACGAATGCGTACCCGAACACATGTGGGACATGCACCAGCGCATCGCCGGCTCACGGTTCGTGTTTTTTGAAGAGAGCGCTCACATGCCCTTCATTGAGGAGCCGGCCAAGTTCGACTCCGTGATGCGCGACTTCCTGCGGCAACACGATTCGTCGCACGCGTAACCGTGATCAGTTCTTGCCGGCCGCCAGCTTGGTGACGATCGACCGGAAGTCTTCGGTCAGGAACGACTGGCTCTCAGCGGAGAGCGCGTAGTCGAGGCTGGCCAAGACCGCCCGCTCCAGATGGATATTGAGCACCCGCTTGGTGCTTTCGACCGCCTGCTGGGGCAGCTCCAGAATCTTTTTGGCGCAGGCGATCGCGTCCGCGACGGGGTCGGCCGCCACGTGGTTGGCCAGCCCGAGCTCGACGGCACGCTGCGCGCTGATGCGGGTGCCCGTCAATGCGAACTCCTTGGCGAGCAGCAGGCTGATGTGCAGCGGCCAGGTCAGCGGGCCGCCGTCGGCGGCCACCAGTCCCACTTGAACGTGCGGATCGGCGAGGTAGGCCTCTTCGGCGATGTAGACGATGTCGCTCAGCGCCACCAGGCTGCAGCCCAATCCGACGGCCGGACCGTTGACCGCGGCCACCACGGGAATTCGGCAGCGCGCCATGCCCAAGACGATCTCGCGCCCGTCCCGGATGGTCTTGGCGCGCAGGTCGGCGTCGGCCGACAGCTCCTTGAGATACGAGAAATCGCCGCCGGCCGAAAACGCCCTGCCGGCCCCGGTGATCACCGCCGCGCGAGCCGCGGGGTCGTCGGTCAATCGCTGCCACAGTCGCGCGAGGCCCACGTGCAAATTGTCGTTGACCGAGTTGAGCGACTCCGGCCGGTTCAAGGTGATGATCCGCAGCGGGCCGTCGGCTTGGACGTCGATTTCGGCAGGCATGTCGTACATGTCAGACTCCCAATCCCAAGATGCGTGAAGCGATGATGTTCTTTTGAATCTGCGATGTCCCGCCCATCACGCTCTGTGCGCGGCTGTACAGATAGGCGCTGAGCAGGTCCGCATCGCGGGTGCCGGTGACCGCCAGCGCGGCGTGTCCGACGGATTGCTCGACCCAGGTCATCAGCAGCTTGTCGAGCGACCCTTCGGGTCCGTGCGACACCCCGTCGAGCTGCTCGGACAGCCGCCGCCGGACATGATGCGTCAGCATCTCCGACTGGACCGCAGCCCACGCGAGCTCCTCGGGAACCGGACCACCAGAGCTCCCGTTGCGGGCGTAGAGGCTTCGCACCAGCTTGCCGTATCGCGCCGCGTAACCGAGCGTGGACGGCTCGCGCTCATGCCCGACGACGGTCATGGCGACCGCCCAGCCGTCACCGGGCGCGCCGACCATCCGGTCGGCCGGCACCTTGGCGCCGTCGAAGAACACCTGACCGAACTCGTTGGTCACCCCGTTGATCATGCGCAGCGGGCGCTGTTGCACGCCAGGTTGTTTCATCTCCAATACGAAAGCCGACAGTCCGCGGTGGCGTTTGGCCTCTGGATCGGTGCGGGCCAGCAAAAGGCACCAGTCCGCGACATCGGAGTAGCTGGTCCAGATCTTGTGCCCGTTCACCACATAGGTGTCGCCCTCGAGACGAGCGGTGGTGGTGAGCGAGGCCAGATCGGAACCGGCGCCGGGCTCACTGAAGCCTTGGCACCAGCGCTCGGTGCCGTTGATGATGCCGGGCAGGAACCGTTGCCGCACTTCGTCATTCGCGTGGCGACCGATCCCATAGATCAAGTAACCTACGCTTGGCCGAGGCGGGGCACCGGCTCGAGCGAGTTCCTCGTCGACGATGACGTCATATACGGGCGGCAATTCCTGTCCGCCGTATTCGCGGGGAAACGACAACCCGAAGAAGCCCTCTCGGTACAAGGCCTGGTGCCATTCGGCCTGCCGGGCCCAGTACTCGTCGCCGGATCCGGAGAACCCCTTGGCGTACACGGAAAGCCAGGACTTGAGCCGCTCCCGGAAGGCTGCTTCGTCTGGCGAGTCACGAAAGTCCAAGATCGATCTCCTTCAACGCGACGGGCCACAGCTCGGTCGATGTCAGGGCGCGGCGCAGGTAGACGTGCACCAGGCAGTCCCAGGTGTTGCCGATCCCACCGTGCACCTGAATGGCCGTCTCACAGACGGTTCTCGCGGCGCGGGCGCAATACACCTTCGCTACCTGCGCGGCCCGGATGGCTTCGGGGGGCGACAGCTCGTCGACCGCCCACGCGGCGTGCCGCGATACGCTGATCGAACCTTCAATCAGCGCAAGGCTTTCGGCGAGCAGGTGGGCGATCGCCTGATGGGACCCGATCTGCTTGCCGTATTGCTCCCGGATTTTGGCGTAGTCGCACGCGACGGCATGGGCGCCCCGCGCGATGCCCACCAGGTCCGCCGTCGTGGTGACGAGCGCGAGCGCTCGCCACTGCCCCGCCACGTCGGAAGAGACTTCGCCCAGTGTCGCCGCCGTTTCCGCGATTGTGGCATCGCTCCGGGTCAAGTCCGCGCCGTCGGTCACGTCGCGCACATCGGCGGCCAGAACCCGCCCGCCCGTGAGGCTCAGGGCCCGCTGGGCGCCGCGCGCGTCGAGGGCACGATCGTCGACCGCTATCGTCGCGCCGGCGCTGTCGGCGCCGACGCGGCGGGCGAGGTCGTCGGCGAGCACCGGGCCGAGAAACGGTGTGTCGACCAGCCGGCGTCCGAATTCCTCAGCGACAATGGCGACTTCGACACCCGACGCGCCGTCGGAGCGCAGCGACCTCCAGCCGGTCCCCGCGATTTGCCTGTCCAGGCGCGCAATCCGGCCCCGGTCGTCGAGGTCTTGGACCGCCGAAGGACCAAGGTCGTCGGCCAGCTTGGCGGCCGCGTCACGCAATTGCTGTTGTTCAGCTGTCAGACGTACATCCATAGCGCTCCTTTAGGACTCGGCGCAATACCTTGCCCGACGGCAGGCGCGGAATGTCGGGCACGAACACAACCCGGCTCAGCTGTTTGTAGGAAGCCAGCCGCTGATCGACCCGGGCGGTGAGCTCGCCGGCGTCGACGGGTGCGCATGTCGCGACCGCGGCGACGACCGCTTCCCCGTTGATCCCGTCGGGTACGCCGAACACCGCGCAGTCTTTGACGGCCGGATGACCGTGCAGCACCGTCTCGATTTCGGCGGGCGCAACCTGAAAGCCGCGCACCTTGATCATTTCTTTGAGTCGGTCGGTGATTCGCAGCCAGCCTCCGGTGTCGATCCACCCGACGTCGCCGGTCCGGTACCAGCCATCGCGAATCACCTCGGCGGTCGCTTCGGCCGGGAGGTAGCCGGCCATCAGCGACGACGACCGGGCCTGGATCTCACCGATCTCTCCAGGACAGACCAGCTCACCGGTCTCCAGCGAGACCACCCGCAGGTCGACGCCCGGTACTGGACGCCCGACGGCGTCCAACCGGGCGCCTTCGATCGGATTGCATGCGATGACAGGCAGTTCCGTGGTCCCGTACGCCGGCACCCAGCCGACGCCGGTGCGCCGGGTGACGGTCTCCGCGACGTCGGCACTGACCGGCGTCGCCCCCCACATGATGTAGCGCAGCGAGGACAGGTCGTAGGACTCGAGCCTGGGATGCGAGGCGATGGCCAGCGCGATGGGCGCGACCGCCATTTCAACTGTGATGCGGTCGCTTTCGATGTGATGCAGCATCCGGTCAATGTCGAACCGGGTATGCAGACGCACGCAGGCACCCGTGCGCAGCGCCGTGACAATGTTGAGCAGCCCGAGGATGTGCGAAGGCGGCGTGGCGATTTGAATCCGATCGCGCGGCGTCAGCCGCAGCGCTCCGCACCAGTGCCGCACGGCCTCTTCCAGCGCCGCGTGGGTATGCCGGACCGCCTTGGGCAGCCCGGTGGTGCCGGAGCTGAACACCAGCACCGCGTCGGACCGGGGCGGTGGCGGGCCGGCCATCGGTTCCCCCGGCCCGGTCGGTTCGTCGAGGTGCAGCATCGGCATGGCGCCGGCCAGTACGGGATGGTCCCCGACGGCGTGGGCGGGATCGGTCAGCGCGAGCGCGTGGTCGACCTCGTCACGCTTGTATGCCGGGCTGATGAGTACCGCCGTTGCGGCCAGGCGCCAGATCCCAAGCAAGGCGGCGACGAATTCCGGGCGGTTGGACGCCATCAGAGCGACCCGCTGACCGGCTGAGACACCCTTTTTTGCCAGGGTCGCGGCCCAGCCGTCGGCCAGCGCGTCGAGCTGGGGCAGGCTCAGTCGCCGCTCCTCGAACACGACCGCGGCCGGCTCGGTCACGTCCCGTCCTTCCCTGACAGGCCGGGCCGACCTGACATCCGCGCAAACTTGAGAAGATCCTATCGCTCTGTGAGAATAGTATTCTCTACAGTGAAGAATGCAAGTACGGGAGGGGGCGGTGGCAGTGACAATCGCCCGAAGCATCGAGGAGACCCCACGGGTGACAAATCCGTCAAACGGCTCCGAGGCGGGCACGGTGACCATCCACATGGACCGGAAGAAGGTCTCGGTGCCGCTGGTCCCCGGCGAAACGCTATTGCAGAGCGCGCGGCGGGCCGGACTGGAACCGCCGTTCAGTTGCGAGGCGGGCAACTGCGGCACGTGCATGGCCAAGCTCGAAGAAGGCCATGCCACCATGCGGGTAAACGACGCTCTTGAAGAAGACGAGGTCGCCGAGGGCTACATTCTGACGTGCCAGGGCGTGCCGGACACGGTTTCGGTAACGGTGCGTTACGAATAGCAGCCCGAAGAGAGGTGACGGCGATGGCCAAGGGAATCATGTACGTCGAAAGTCGGCCCAGTTCGCCCGATCGCGAACAGGAGTACAACACCTGGTACGACGAAGTCCACATACCCGAACTGCTGGCGCTCGACGGAATCGTCGCCGCTCGCCGGCTGCGCCCGATTGACGGGCAGGGTCCCTATGTCGCCATCTACGAACTCGAAGGCGACGATCTGCAGGCCATCTTGGACAACATGATCGCCAACGCCGGCCAGCTGCACATGTCCGATGCGTTGCTGTTAGATCCCGCGCCCATCCCCCGATTGCTCGAGACGACCAGCGAGCAGAGCCGCTGAGTCTGCATGAATGTCGATGACCTGATCCTGGTGAGCATTGACGACCACGTCGTCGAGCCGCCGGACATGTTCCTGCGCCACGTGCCCGCCAAATACAAGGCAGAGGCCCCGATCGTCGTGGTCGACGACAAGGGCGTCGACCAGTGGATGTACCAGGGCAGGCCGCAGGGTGTGAGCGGGCTGAACGCGGTGGTGTCGTGGCCGCCCGAAGAATGGGGGCGCGACCCGGCCGGTTTCGCCGAAATGCGCCCGGGCGTCTACGACGTCCATGAACGCGTCCGGGATATGAACCGCAACGGCATCCTGGCCTCGATGTGCTTCCCCACCTTCACCGGCTTCTCCGCGCGCCACCTCAACATGCACCGCGAGGAGGCGACCCTGGTGATGGTCTCGGCATACAACGACTGGCACATCGACGAGTGGGCCGGCTCCTACCCGGATCGGTTCATTCCGATCGCCATCCTGCCGACGTGGAACCCGGAGGCGATGTGTGCCGAAATCCGCCGGGTGGCGGCCAAGGGCTGCCGGGCGGTGACCATGCCGGAACTGCCGCACCTGGAAGGACTTCCGAGCTATCACGACGACGAGTACTGGGGACCGGTGTTCCGCACCCTGTCCGAGCAGAACGTGGTGATGTGCCTGCACATCGGCACCGGATTCGGGGCTATCAGCATGGCCCCCGACGCGCCGATCGACAACCTGATCATCCTGGCCACCCAGGTCTCGGCGATGTGCGCGCAGGACCTGCTCTGGGGGCCCGCCATGCGCAAGTACCCCGACCTGAAGTTCGCGTTCTCCGAAGGCGGCATCGGCTGGATCCCCTTCTATCTGGACCGCAGCGACCGCCACTACACCAATCAGAAATGGCTGCGCCGCGACTTCGGGGACAAGCTGCCCAGCGAGGTCTTCCGCGAACACTCGCTGGCCTGCTATGTCACCGACAAGACGTCGTTGAAGCTGCGTCACGAGATCGGCATCGACATCATCGCCTGGGAGTGTGACTACCCGCACTCGGACTGCTTCTGGCCGGACGCGCCCGAGCAGGTGCTGGCCGAGCTGAATGCCGCCGGCGCCGACGACAACGACATCAACAAGATCACCTGGGGCAACGCCTGCCGGTTCTTCACTTGGGATCCGTTCGCGCGAACCCCTCGCGACAGGGCGACCGTGAAAGCCTTGCGCGCCAATGCGGTTGACGTGGACGTGTCGATTCGGTCACGCGCCGAATGGGCCCGGCGCTATCAGGAGAAGCAACTCGCCAAGCGGCCGTAGCCGGGCGGCTACCCACGCGCAGGTGACGCCGAGTGTGCGGCTAGCTTCACACTCGCGCGGTGGCGGCCTTTTTGGTTCAGGGCAGCGGCGCGCTGCCAGGCGGGGGTGCGAGGCCCCAGGTCTGGAAGGCCATGGCCAACATGGCGTATGTGCCGACGACGAAGATCAATTCCATTGCGGCGTGGGTATCGAGTATGGCGACCAGCCGCTCCCACGTCCCGCCGTCAACACGGCCGCCGGCGAGCATTTCGTCGGTAGCTTGCAGGACAAGCAAGTCGGCACCGGAGAACCCCGCGTTGCCTTCGGCGAGCCTCGCGATGTCCTCCTCCGGGACACCGCTGTCGATGGCGAGTCTGGCGTGCTCGCCCCAGAAGAAGGCCGAGCGGCGATTGTTGGCGACACGAAGGATCGCCAACTCACGTAGGCGCGGCGACAGCTCGCCGCGCCGCAACAGGAAGCCGTTGAAAGTCAGGAAGGCTTGAGCCATCGCGGGATGGCGGGCGAGCAGCCCGATGATGTCGAATTTCAACGGGTCCATGGCGTGACCCGACCCGGCACGCGGAACCCTGTCCCCCGGAATGCCCAGCAGCACACCGAAAGCCGAATACTCGGCATCCCCCCACTGGTCGGCGGCCAGGGGCGTCAGCGTTTGCCGCAGGCCGCTGTCCTCGTCGGTCATGTTCTCCGCCCTCCGTTGACGCCGATGACTTGTCCGGTGATGTACGACGATTCGTCTTGACAGAGGAACACCGCCGCGTTGGCGATATCCTCCGGCCGGCCGGCCCGGCGCACTGGCGTGATGCTCGCGAAGTGCTCCAGGCTAGCGGTAAACCTGCCCTCGGCGATCGCCTTCTCGAGCATCGGTGTCACCACCATGCCGGGCGGAATCGTGTTGACGGTGATGCCCTTCGGGCCTAGTTCCAAGGCCAAACTCTTCGTCAGTCCAATCACACCGGCCTTGGAGCTGACGTAGGCAGCCATCCGGGCCTGACCGCCCTGGGCGCTGGACGACGAGATGTTGACGATGCGGCCCCATCGAGCGTCGACCATATCGGGCAGCACCTCCTGCGTGCAGATGAACGGGCCACGCAGGTTCACCGCCATGACGCGGTCCCACTGCTCGTCCGAGATCTCCGCGAACTTGCCGAATTGCTCAATGCCGGCGTTGTTCACCAGGATCAGCACCGGCCCAAGCTCGGTGCGGACCTTGGACACCGCGGACTCGACCTGCGCGCGGTCGGACACGTCGACGACGTAGCCTCTGACGTCGGCGCCGTTTCGATTCAGCCGAGCCGCTTGCGTCTGCACCGACTCGGCGGCGACGTCGAACATCGCAACCTTGGTTCCGCGCGCGGCGAGTGCCTCCGTGATGGCCAAGCCCAGTCCCATGGCCCCGCCGGTCACGATTGCGGTTGTCCCCTGAAACGGCATCGCACTACTCGAATCGGATGTGCAGCCGGGTGAGCCCCCGCAATATGAACGTGGGCAAGTACCGGTACCGGCGGTCGCCGGGAGGGCCGTGCTTTTCCTCGTCGATTCGAATGTGCTTGGTGCGGACGAGCATTCGCTCCAGACTGACCCGTGCCTCGGTGCGCGCCAGCGGCGCTCCGGGACAGGCATGCGGACCGCGGCCGAACGCGACATGACTGCGCGCGTTAGGACGGTGGATGTCGAACACATCGGGCTCGGGGAATTTGCGAGGGTCACGGTTGAGCGCCGCATTGACGAGCATCACGGTGGTGCCCGCCGGAAGGTCGACCCCGCCGACAGCCACCGGGCACTTGGACAAACGAAAGTCACCGCGGACCGGACTCTCGTAGCGCAAGGCCTCCTCGATGAAATCGGGAACGAGTTCGCGGTTGGCCCGTAACTTGTCTTGCAGTTGCGCGCTTTCGGCGATCATCATCGCTGCGGCGCTGAGCAGGCGCACCGTCGTTTCCTGCCCGGCCGCGAACAGATTGGCCGCTACGCGCACCGCGTCTATCACTTCCGGCGTGCTGCCGTCCGGGAAGGTGGCGGACGCGACCCCGGTCAGCACGTCGCCGCGCGGATTTCGCCGCCTGTCCTCGATGTAGGCGGTGAACTTGCCATAGAGGTATTCCAGCGGAGAACGACGCATGGTGTCACCCTCGCTGCTACCGATCGTGCCCGCTTCGGTGAGCAGCGCGGCACGGAATTCCTCGTGATCCGACTCGGGAACACCCAGCAAGTCCGCGATCACCAGCATCGCGAATGGGGAGGCGAAATCCCCGATGAATTCGCACCGTTCGCCGCTCAGAGCGACGTCCAGCTGACGATCGGCGAGGCGCCACATGAACTCTTCGTTCTCCTTGAGCCGCTTGGGAGTGATCATCCGGGACAGCAACGCGCGGTGCGCCGTGTGCACCGGTGGATCGAAGGTGGGCAACTGGTCGTTGAACGGCAATTCGTCACGCCGCGCCGCGATCAGCTCGCCGATGTCGTCGTCACCCCGGTCGTCCAGCGCCACGGGGAACCCGGGGAACGGGCCCGTCACCGAGTTGCATGACGAGAACCTCTTGGTGTCGTTGTAGATCGCGACGCCCTCGTCGTATCCGGTGACCATCACCACGTCGTGGTGTTGCTCGCGCCGCAGCGGACAATCCTCGCGCATCGCGGCGAGATAGCCGTATGGATCGGCCAGCAACTCGTTGTCGGTGAAGAAGTCCCTCGTGTCGATGTCGTCGGCCTTCACTGCGGCAGTTCCACTCCCTCAAAGCTTTTGAACATCTCCGGTTGCGGCGGCGTCATCTGCAGGTAGAGGTCGATGTGCCGAATCCTGTCATCGTCGGTGAACTCGTATACCGACAGCGAGTTGACCACGCTGCTGAAATCGTCTACTTCGCTGCGCTCCTCCAGCTCGAGGAACACCCGGCCGCCGGACTCCGTGATGTGTTTGAACGAGCACTCCCACTTCGACGACGTCGCCCAGTTGGTGAGGAATTCGACATAGTCCGGCCAGTTCATCACCTCTTTGAAGGCGCCGACTCGTTCGAACTCGCCGACGGCGACCAGTTCAGCCAGCGGCCCCCAACTGTCTGCCGAGAACCCCGGCTTCTTCGCCTCGTCGACAAGACGTTTCGTGACTTTGCAGTACTGCAGTACCGCGCGCGGTCGACCGGTGTGCGCGCCGATGACGTCCTCGACCTTGAGCAACACCTTCACACCGACACCCCGGCCTTCGCCAGGCAACGTTCGAGCGCCTCGACGTACTCCCCGGTGCCGTGGAAAGGACCATGCACTCCGATGGCGACGTCCAAGAAGGCGTTGTATTCGTCATTGACGTGGGTCTCCCAGCGCGTCAACTCCCCCACCTCGTTGGTCTCGATGAAGCTGTATGAGTAGAAGCCCATCCGGACACCGTCCTTGGTGTGGCCTTCCCATCGGGTCTTCATCACCACACCGTTTTCGGCCGGCCAGTAGTTGAAGTCGGCGGGTTTCCAGTCCGGGAAGGTCAGCGAGTAGGCCTTGGCCTCCATCGTCGACGCGCGTGCGGTGTCCTCGGGGAACTCACTGAACTTGAACACCTGATCGCCGGTGAAATACGGCGATACGTAAATGCCGTCGACGGCGAATTTCCAAGCGTCGGCGAATGCTTCGCCGTCCTGGACTCCCTGGCGCAGGTAGGCGTCGCGGTAAGCCTCGGCCATCCGGCGGTGGTGGGCGATGCGTTCGTCGATGTTCATTGGACTTCCTCCCGGTTCACCGCACCATTGGCCATGTAGCGATCCACCACGGAGTGGTAGTGGCCGATGACGACTTCCTCTTTGACCAGCGACATGTGGTCGAGTCTGCTGTTGCGCAGTCCGAGTTGCTGTCGTGGCATCTGCTCGTAATCCTGTTGCAGAGCTTCGAAGTACTTGTAGCTGCCGGGCTCCTCGACTTCGGTCAGCGGGACCCTGAAGGCGTCACGGTGTTCCTGCGGCAGGTACATATAACTGCTGACGTGCCAGATGCACCGGTTCGGGTCGCCGTCCGGATGGGGCACCGCCATGATGACGTGACATTCGCCGGCGCGGATCGTCATGAAGTAGTTGGGGAACAGCACCCAGCCCTGGTTGTCGCTCATCTGGTCGTCGGTAAGGCCACTGACGTCGAGACCCATGCCGGTCAGGGTGTCGCGGGTCGCCCGCTGAAGCAGCTTGCGCGCGGTGACGCCCTCAGGAAACTCGACCGAGCCGTCCGGCGCGCGGTATTCGTCGACCAGCTCCTGGAAGCGCGGGATGACCGCGACGGTCGAAGGAAAGGTGTCAGGCAGGTTCAGAATGCCCTCGATCTGCTTCTCTGCACTGGCACCCTTCACTTCGAACGGAGCAACCGCGACGCTGTGGTTTTCGAAGAACCGGTATCGGGCCGTCGTCGGATCGATCACGAGCACGGTGAGGAGTTGCGGGTGGATGCCGTTGATGTGGTAGCCCTCTTCGAAGGCGTCCATGACGACCTTCCAGTTGCACTCCAGGGGCTCTCGGACATTCATCACGGTGACCATGTCGTTGAGGTGGTATGGGGTGAGCAGTTCAATGACGTCGGGGCCAAGGAAGTCGCTGAGCGGCTGAGCATCTGGGTCCGGGTTGACGAAGATGAATCCACCGAAGGTGTCGACCGGCACTTCCAGGAGGGAGTTCTCGTTCTTGTCGATCGGGCCGGCGAGGTTCTCCCGCAGCATCCCGCGCAGCTTGCCATCCAGGTCGTATGACCAAAGGTGGTACTGGCACAGGAAGCCGCGCTTGGCGTTCCCGGCGGCGGCGTTGCACAGGATGTTTCCGCGATGACGACAGGCGTTGACGAATCCGCGCAGTTTCTCGTCCTTGCCGCGGACGATCACGAACGATTGGTTGAGGATCCGATATTGCTTCCAGTCACCCGCGTTCGGAAGCTCGTCGACTCGCCCGGCGATCTGCCATACCCGCATCCAGATGCGTTCGTGCTCCTGCTGGGCGTAGTCGCGCGACGTGTAGCGGTCGGTCGAGATGGACATGTTGAAGGCTTCGAGGTCGTGTTGGTGGAGCCCCACACCTGCGTCGCGCTCCACCCACTGCCCCGGTCGTGTCACTTGGCTCATGCCGATCTCCTCATCGTGGCGACAGTCGGACGCGAGCGGACTGCGGCACGGCATCCTGTGACGGGTGTCACCATATACATCACTGTATTAGATATACAAGAGTGTATTAAAGTGGCTCATGTCACACGTCGGGGCTCGCACCCCGCGGCCACTCGATCGAGACGTGGCGGCGGTAGGAGGGTGTTCCGGATCGTGGACGAGCGGTCAATACTGTTGTGCAACAGATCTTTTAGGTAGACCGCGCGGTATAAAAGGGCCGCAGGCGTGCTGCCGTGTGGGAGGATGAGCGGGTGGCGGAACGGTGGACGAGGGAACGACGCCTCGAACACACCCGCGGCCTGCTGTTGGATGCCGCGGAGGAGATCTTCGCGCGCAAGGGCCTGAGCGGCG
Source organism: Mycobacterium sp. 852002-30065_SCH5024008 (assembly GCF_001665645.1). Classification (NCBI taxonomy): domain Bacteria; kingdom Bacillati; phylum Actinomycetota; class Actinomycetes; order Mycobacteriales; family Mycobacteriaceae; genus Mycobacterium; species Mycobacterium sp. 852002-30065_SCH5024008. The sequence goes on from NZ_LZSZ01000061.1 coordinate 19,584, forward strand.
CCGCGCTCGAGGACATCGCCGACGCGGCCGGATACACGCGCGGCGCGATCTACTCCCACTTCGGCGCGAAGGAAGAGTTGTTCCTTGCGGTCACTGACCGTCAACGGCAGCGGTTTCTCGACGGCTTCACCGAGGTCATCCAGTCCTTCCATCGGCTCGGCGACATCGATATCGACGAACTCGCCGAGCGGTGGAGCCAAGCCAGCAACGACCCGAACCGTGCCGCGCTCAACTACGAACTCACGTTGTTCTTGCTGCGAAGCCCGGAGGCCCGCGACCGGCTCGCCGCACAGCGATTGGAGACCGTCCGCTCGCTGGCCGATTTCATCGCCAAAAACGTAGCCAGACTGGGGGCGTCGCTCACGATGCCGGCCGATGCGCTGGCCCGCGTCATCCTTGCCGTCAACGACGGCGTCACCCTCGGCAGCCAACTCGACGGAGTGAATCTCTACCGCCCGTATCTGCAGCTGGTGGTGTCGGCGGTTGTGCCCGCCGGTGACTCGTCGTAACTAGAGTTCGGCCAGCGCGGGGCCCAGCTGTTCGAGTTGTTCGATGCTCGTGGCGAACTCGCCACCGATGGGCGGTAGCAGCGTGACGTGGTCCGCGCCCGCAGTCAGGTGCTCGTAGGCGCTGGCCGCGATATCCGCCGGATCGCCGTGAGCGACAAGCGCATTGACCAGCCGGTCGCTCACCCCTTCGATGTCGCCGGCCGAGTAACCGAGCTCCGCCAGCCGAGCCGCATAAGAGGGCGCGCCGAGCCGGGCCGACACCGCCTCCCGCGCGGCCTGGCTGTCGCGGGCCACAGACATCCCGACGACCAGAAGCTTGCCCGGTCCGAGCAACCGCCGGGCCCGCGCGGTGAAAACCGGTGGCAGTCCAGCCGGAAACGCCCCATCGGCGAGTTCGCCCGCCAGCGCAAGCATTTTCGGGCCGTTCGCGGCGACGATGCGGGCGTAAGTCGCATCGGGTGCCGGTGGCCAGGTCGGGCGGTACATCCGGTCCAGGTAGTCGCGCATCGTGACCAGCGCGCTGCCGAACTGTTGGCCGACGCTGGTTGCCTGCTGGGGATAACCCACGCCGAGTCCGAGCACGATGCGGCCCGGATACGCCTGTGCCAGTTGGGCGGCCGCGGAATGCATGGTCTGGGCCGCCCGAGCCCAGATGTTGGCGATACAGGTGCCGAACACCACCCGCTCACTGTCGGCCAGCAGTGTGGCGAGTTGTACCAAGGCGTCCTTACCGATGACCTCGTTGGTCCATACGGTGCGGTATCCGGCCCGCTCCAGCCGGCCAACCGCCTCTCGTTGCATCTCAATGGACGGCGGGCTGGTGAATGAGGCCGGCAAGCAAACGCCCATCGGCCCCAGCACCTTTCGTGCTTCATCGACCACAAATCCAGCCACGGCGTCGCTCACTCGCCGAAGTAATGGCCGGCGTCGAGGTCCTCGATCAACCCTGCGTGCTCGGGGTGCCAGTCGAGCACCTTCTGCGTCAGTGCGTTCGACGTCGGGTTGTCCAAGGCGGCGAAAAGCGCGAGGAACCCGAAATGGCCGGCTTCTTCGGCCGGAATGCTCACTGCGGGCAGACCCAGATGACGGCCGATCACGGCGGCGATGTCGCGGAGCGACACACCCTCATCGGCCACCCCGTGCAAACGCGTTCCCGCGGGCGCGTTTTCGAGAGCCAGCCGGTAGAGGTGCGCGGCGTCGAGCGTGTGCACCGCGGGCCAGCGGTTGGCGCCGTCACCGATGTAGCCCGACACCCCGGTGTCGCGGGCGGTGTCGATCAGGTGGTTGGTGAAGCCGTGATGATCCAAGTTGCTGTGCACCAGCGGGGATAGGCGAACGACCGACGATCGCACACCGCGTTCGGCCAGCGCGATCACGGCGTTCTCCGAGTCGGCCCGCGGTCCGCCGGGCACCGTGTCCTGTTCGGTTCCGAGTCCGCCCTGCCCCAAGAGCGAGAGCAGGAGCGTCCCCGACGTGCTGACCAACGGCCGGTCGGACCCCACAAGTTCTTCGCCTATCGCTTGCACGGCGCGGAGATCCGTCTCGGCGGCGGCCGCGAAGTCGTCGAAATCGTGCCGGAAGGCGAGGTGGATGACACCGTCGGACGCAGCAGCGGCGGCCCGCAGGCCGTCGGGGTCGTCGAGGTCGCCCCGGTGCACGCCGACGCCCTTGGCCACGAGCGCCGCGGCGGACTCGTCGGAGCGGGCCAGGCCGGTGACGTGATGCCCGGCCTTCAAGAGTTCGTCGACGACTGCCGAACCGATGTGTCCGGTCGCGCCGGTCACAAAGACATGCATGGGTGGTCCCTTCACTTGCGTTGACTTTCGCGGTATCCAGTCAATGACCAAGCCGGGCCAGACGTCCAAGACCTATTCCGGATGGCGCGATACCAAAGACGCATCACGGCACTTCAGCCGGTAAACCAGAGCGCGGAGCGGGCTTCTTGGCGGTTACACTGTTCGGCATGACCGAATCTGCATCGCAGGTGATCGACCTGGACCTGCGACTGGTCGGATACTTCGTGGTCGTGGCCGAGCAGCGGCACTTCGGTCGTGCCGCGAACGCGCTGCGAGTCGCGCAGCCGTCGCTGAGCAGGCAGATCCGCCGCCTCGAGCAGCAGCTCGGGGTCCGGCTGCTCGATCGCACACCGCAGGGCACTGGGCTCACGGGGGCCGGCGAGGTGTTCCTGCCCAGGGCCAAGGCGCTGCTGCGCTCGGCCGCGCAAGCGGCCGCGCAGGCCCGGGCCGCCGCCGAACCGAGCCGCATCACGATCGGGTACACGACGGGCATGATCGTCACTCCGGCGGTGCGCGAGATGCGCCGCGAGCACCCGGACGCTGAAGTGCAAGTCTCACACCTGAATTGGGGCGAGGCCCTTGACGCCTTGCTCGGCCATCGGGTGGACGCGGTAGTAACCCGGCTACCGTTTCCGACCGACGGGCTGCACGTGACTATCCTCTACGACGAGCCGCGAGTGCTGGCGCTATCCGTCGACCACCCCCTTGCGGGCCGGGATTTCGTGACACTCGACGACATCGCCGACGAGCCCATGCCGCGCGTGCGGAACTCCGACCCGGCGTGGAGTGCCTATTGGCGGATCGATCCTAGGCCCGGCGGTCGGCGCGCGCCCGATGGACCATTCATCGACGCACTCGAGGACAAGTTCGAAGTCATCGCCTCCGGGCAGGCGGTTGCCATCACGGCCGGCTTCCACGGCAGTGCCCTGCGGCCCGACATCACGACGGTCCCGCTGCAAGGCGTCGAGCCCTGCCATGTGGTTTTGGCGACTCGTGCCGGGGACCGCGGCCGGTTGGTAGCGGCCTTCCGCAAGCTCGCCGAGGCGCACCTCACGGGCCCGGTCAAGGCGTAGTCGCCGCCGGCAGGCTCCGGAGCGGCCTATTCGCTCAGCTCAGGCGGTGGCCGGTACTCGGGCTCGTAACCCGAAACGTGGATCGGACTCCCGACGAGGCGGAAATCGCCCGCAGCCACAACGATTTCGGGGGTCGCTTCTAGCGCCTCGGGCAGCGTCCTGACCGCAGCCGCCGGTACCCCCAGTGGACGCAGCCTACGTTCCCAATCGGCGGCGGTGTCGGTCGCCAGCATTGCGGTGACCACCGCGAGCACCTCGTCACGGCGGGACACCCGTTCGGCCATCGTCTCGAAGCCGCCGATACCCGCCTCGGTCGCGAACGATTTCCAGAAGCCGTCGTGCGTGATGAACAGCGCCAGATACCCGTCGGCGGTCGGGAAGAGTTGCGCCGGAACATAATACGAATGGGCACCGTAGGGCCTTCGCTGTGGTTCGACACCCTCGTTGAGGTAGGCGGAGGCGTGATAGTTGAGCTGCGACAGCATGACGTCGCGCAGCGAGACGTCCACTTGCCCGCCGGTGCCGGAGACGATTTTGGCCAACAGTCCCAGGGCCGCAGACATTCCGGTGGAGTTGTCGGCCGAGGAGTAACCGGGCAGCGTCGGCGGGCCATCCGGGTCACCGGTCAGTGCGGCGATCCCGAAGCCCGCCTGCACCACGTAGTCGAAAGCGGGATCGTCGCCGCCGTGCAGGCCGAACCCCGTGATCGCCACGCAGACGATCCGCTCGTTGTACCGGCGCAGCTGCTCATAGGTCAAGCCCAGCCGGCGGATCGCCGACGGCTTCAGGTTCACCAGCAGCGCATGGGATTCCGCTACCAGCTCACCCAGCCGTTGCTGTCCCATTTCGGAGTTGAGGTCCAGACAGATGCTGGCTTTGTTGCGGTTGAGGCTGGCGAAATAGCTGGGCCCTACCCCGCGCGAGATCTCCCCGCCGCGGGGCTCGATCTTGGTGACCTCGGCGCCCAGGTCGGCGAGCAACATCGTGGCGTACGGGCCCGCCAGCATGGTACCGACCTCGAGGATGCGTATCCCCTCGAGCGGTGCGGCGGATGTCAGCGTCAACGCAATTCCGTTGCGAGCGAGGCTATCATCTCGCGTGTCCGCCGTTTGGAGGCGACGAGCTCGTCACGGTTGTCGCCGATGGGCAGCAGCCGCACCGACAGATCGGTGACGCCGGCATCGGCGAAACGGCGCATCCGGGTAAGAATTGCCTCCGGGTCGCCGGCCGCGCACAGATCGCCGACATCGCGGGCGTCGCCGCGTTCGAGCAGGCGCTGGTAGTTGGGCGACACCTCGGCCTCGCCCAAGATGCGGTTTGCCCGCTCCTTGGCTTCGTCGACTTGCCCAGGCGCGCAGAGGCATACCGGGATGCCCGCGACGATTCGCGGCGCGGGCCGCCCGGCATCCGCGGCGGCCTTGGTGATCTTGGGTGCGATGTGGTCACCGATGGCCCGCTCGTCGGCCATCCACAACACGGTGCCGTCGGCGAGTTCACCGGCGATCTGCAGCATCACCGGCCCCAACGCAGCGACCAGAACCGGCATCGGGGTATCGGCCCCGATCGCCAGCGGATTGTGCACCGTGAACGAATCATTTTCGACGTCAACCGGTCCCGGTCCGGCGATTGCGGCGTTGAGCACCTGCAGGTAGTCGCGGGTGTAGGCGGCCGGCTTCTCATACGGGAGGCCGAGCATGTCCCGGATGATCCAGTGGTGCGACGGTCCGATACCCAGCGCCAACCGTCCGCCGGCCACGGCGTGCGTCGAGAGCGCTTGGCGGGCAAGGGCGATCGGATGCTGGGCCTGCAGCGGCACCACCGCGGTGCCCAGCTCGATGCGCGAGCTGTGCGCGGCCATCAGCGACACCATGGTCAGGCAGTCGAAGTCGTCGGGCACCTGCGGCATCCATGCGGTGTCCAGGCCCGCGGATTCGGCCCATTCGATGTCCGAGGCCAGCTTGTCCACCTTGCGGGCCATGTCGCCACGTTCGGCGCCGATCATTACTCCGACGCGCACTGATCCTCCACAACGGGTTCGGGGGTGCCGGTCAATGCGCGGATCTCACGCACGAGGACGTCGAGCGATGTCCCGGTCGGGAATACCGCGGCGGCACCGGTGGCAAGCAGCTTGGGCACGTCGGCGTGCGGGATCGTTCCCCCGACCACGACCGCGATGTCCGCGGCGTCGGCGGCACGCAGTGCCTCGACGGTGCGCGCGGTGAGCGCCAGGTGAGCACCGGACAGGATGCTCAGGCCGACGACCGCCACGTCCTCCTGTACGGCGATCGAAGCGATGTCCTCGATGCGCTGCCGGATGCCGGTGTAGATCACCTCGAAGCCGGCATCGCGCAGCGTGCGGGCGACGATCTTGGCGCCGCGGTCGTGTCCGTCCAGGCCCGGCTTGGCGACCAGAATTCGGGCGGCCACTAGAACACCACCGGTTGCTGGAATTCGCCCCACACCGCCTTGAGCGCGGAGACCATTTCACCGACCGTGCAGTATGCGTTGGCGCAGTCGACCAGCCTGTGCATCAGATTGTCGTCTCCTTCGGCGGCCCGCGATAGTGCCGCGAGACTGGATTTGACAGCGGCCGAATCCCTTTCGGCCTTCACCTTCGAGAGTCGCTTGAGCTGGAGATCGCGGCCCTCGGCGTCCAGTTCGTACGTCACGACATCCGGTTCGGGCTCCTCGGTGACGAACCGGTTGACCCCGACGACGGGCCGGGCACCGGATTCGATGTCCTGATGCACCCGGTAGGCCTCGTCGGCGATCAGGCCCTGCAGGTAGCCGTCCTCGATGGCATGGACCATTCCGCCGTGCCGCTCCAGGTCATCCATGATCTCGATGATGCGAGCCTCGGTGGCGTCGGTCAGCGCCTCGACAAAGTAGGAGCCGCCGAGCGGGTCCGCGACGCTGGCCACGCCGGTCTCGTGGGCCAGGATCTGCTGGGTGCGCAGAGCCAGTGTCGTGGTTTCCTCGGTGGGCAAGGCGAACGGCTCATCCCAGGCCGCGGTGAACATCGACTGGACGCCGCCCAGCACCGCGGCCATCGCCTCGTAGGCCACCCGAACGATGTTGTTGTGGGCCTGCGGCGCGTACAGCGATGCGCCACCACACACGCAGCCGAAGCGGAACATCGCCGCCTTGGCCGTCGTCGCCCCGTAACGGTCCTGCACGATCGTTGCCCAACGCCTCCGCCCCGCACGGTATTTGGCGATCTCCTCGAAGAAGTCCCCATGGGTGTAGAAGAAGAACGAGATCTGCGGTGCGAACTGGTCGATGGTCATCCGGCCGCGTTCCACCACGGTGTCGCAGTAGGTCACCCCGTCGGCCAGGGTGAACGCCATCTCTTGCACCGCGTTGGCCCCAGCGTCGCGAAAGTGCGCGCCCGCCACCGAAATCGCGTTGAATCGCGGCACCTCGGCCGCGCAGAATTCGATGGTGTCGGCAATCAGCCGCAGCGACGGCTCCGGCGGCCAAATCCACGTGCCGCGGGACGCGTACTCCTTGAGGATGTCGTTCTGGATGGTCCCGGTGAGCTTCGCCCGCGGTATCCCTTTTTTCTCGGCCGCGGCGACGTAGAACGCCAGCAGGATCGCCGCCGTCCCGTTGATCGTCATGCTCGTGCTGAGCTTGTCCAACGGAATGCCGTCGAACAGGATCTCGAAGTCGGCCAGGGTATCCACCGCGACGCCGACCCGGCCGACCTCCTCGCCGAACTCGGGATCGTCGGAGTCGTATCCGCACTGCGTCGGCAGGTCCAGCGCGACCGACAGCCCGGTCCCGCCTTGCTCCAGCAGGTAGCGGTACCGGCGGTTGGATTCCTCGGCGGTGCCGAATCCCGAGTACTGCCTGAAGGTCCAGAGCTTGCCGCGGTAGCCGGACGCGAAGTTACCCCGGGTGAATGGGAACTCACCGGGCGCCGGAGGCGACGCCTTAACGTCCCCCGGGCCGTACACCGGCGCAAGCGGAATGCCGGATGGTGTCTGAGCAGCGTTATCCATCGATGAATAACGTACTTGCAAAAAAAGAGAATGCCAATACCACATACCTGAGCTGGGGAAACAAGCGCAGATCGGCGGTGTTCCGGGGCCCCGATCGGGCTTTGACCCGCCTATGGCCGGCAGAGAATTTCGCCGTGTGGGATCGACAGCCAGCCATCGGGCGCCGCGGCCCATGCGCGCCACGCCGCGGAGATCTCCTCGAGTTGCGCCGCCGTGGCCAGAGCCAGATCCAGCAGGTCTTGCGCGACCCGCGAGTGCAGTATCCGATCGGCCCACATGCCACCCCACCATTCGCGCGTCGCCGGCGTCGCGTAGCACCACACGCTGCCCGTCGGCGTCACGTCGGCGAAGCCCGCCTGCTGGGCCCAAGACAGCAACCGCCGCCCCGCATCGGGTTCGCCGCGGTTCGCACGAGCGGCGCGCTGGTACAGCTCGCGCCACAGCTCCAGCGCCGGCAACTGCGGGAACCAGATGAATCCCGCGTAGTCGGCGTCCCGGACCGCCACGACACCGCCGGGTGCGCACACCCGTTTCATCTCCCGCAGTGCCCCTACCGGGTCGGCGACATGTTGCAGCACCTGGTGTGCGTGCACGATGTCGAATGCGCCGTCCGGAAAGTCGAGCCGGTGCACGTCGGCGGTCGCGAACGACACGTTCGACAGGCCACGCTGCTGGACCTCGGTGCGGGCGACGTCAAGCACGTCGGCCGACTGGTCGACGGCCGTCACCTGTCCCGGTGCGACGCGGGCGGCCAGGTCAGCGGTGATCGTCCCGGGCCCGCAGCCGATATCCAGCACCGACGAGCCGGACTTCAGGTGGGGCAGCAGGTACGCCGCCGAGTCCTCCGCGGTGCGCCGCTGGTGGCTGCGGAGCACCGACTCGTGGTGCCCGTGGGTGTAGGTGGCCCCGCGTTCGTCGGTCATGCCTGAAGCGTAGCCGGTAATCCATAATATGGAATCACTATCTCACTATATGAGATCAATCCACTGGAACGTTGAGGATCGAGCGGTCGACCGCGGCGCCGGGACCATCGAAGTGCCACCACTCTCCGGAGTACGGGGCGAGCCCGCCGTACTTCATGGCGTCCCGCAGCGCCGCCCGGTTCGCCTGGGCGTCTGTGCTGACCCCCTGAGTTGCGAACGCGTTTGCACGCGAAGAGAAATCATCGAAGTCGGTGCCCATGTCCGCCAAGCAGAGCCCGTCCGCGTGCAGCCCGGACGCGCACGGCTGCTGAGTCGTCGTCAACGTCACGTCGACTGAGCGCCCCGACTCGTGGCTGTGCGCATACTGCCCGGGCCGGGCGACCCACGCCGGGTTGGGCACGACGTTGAACATCTTGACCTGGACGTCGTGTGGCCGGTAGCAGTCCCAGAACACGAGCAGGTGCCCCTGCGGGCGCAGCGCCGTGGCGGCCGCCGCCAGCCCGGGGGCCATCGATTGATGCACCAGGCATCGGGCGTCGGAGGGGTACAGCTGTGTGCGCGTGAAGTTGTTGGTCGTCGCGTAGCGCAGGTCGATGACGGCGTCCGAGACGACGCTGCGGACGTCGACGAATCCCGCCGCGCGCGCCGCATCGCTTACCGGCGGGACATCGGGACTCGCGTGGGCGGTCCCCATCCCGGAGACCGCGACCGCTAGCGCAAGGGCGGAGCGCAAATGACGCATCTGGTCATTGTCGCGGTTGGCCGCGCCGAGTCGCGTTATCTGCTAGGAGATGTCGTCCTCGACGTAGCGTTGCAAGTTCGGCGCCATCGCCGCCACCACCTCGTCCTCGGGCATCGACGCGATCGGCTCCATCCTCCAGACGTAGCGCAATAATGCGAAGCCGATCAGCTGGGTGGCGATCAAGCCGCTGCGCCGCAATCGTTCGTCCTCGTCGGCGCCCAGCGTGGAACCGCCGATCAGTCCGCGTTCGACGATCAGCCGCAGCTTGTCTCGGGTCTTGTCTTCATGGGCGGCGGTCAGCACCACCGCCCGCAGGATCGGCCCGACTTCCTCATCGGTCCAGGTGTCCAGCACGGTGCGGATCAATTGCCGACCCAGGTCGGCCTTGGGCGTCGCCCACGTCGCGGCCACCGCATCGAGCCACTTCTGCGGCGGCGTGGTGGCGGCATCGAGCAAACCCTCCTTGGAGCCGAAATAGTGATAGATCAGCGCCGGGTCGACGTCCGCGGTCCGGGCGACGGCACGGATGGCCGTGCCGGCCCAGCCATGTTCGGCGAATTCGTCGCGGGCAGCAGCCAGGATGCGCGCCGCCAGCACGCCGCGCTCGTCGCGCGGGCCGGGGGTGATCGATCGCTGCGGCACCGTCCCACCATACCCGAAGTTTCATCTTGCGTTGAGACTAGTTTCAACGTAGCGTGAAACTATGACCACGCTCAACGGCCCGCAGACCACCGGTCGGGAATACCGGAACCTCAGCGAGCCGCGGTACGCGTTGCGCACCGACATCAATACCGCGATCAGAATGCGGGACGGCGCAATCGTTTTGGCCGACGTTCACCGGCCCGATGCCGACGGCCGGTTCCCGGCGCTGTTGGCCGCCTCGCCCTATCCGCGGCAGATGCAGGACCTCGGCGCCCCGGCGGGTTTCATCGAGGCCGGTAAAACGGACTTCTGGGTGCCACGCGGCTACGTGCACGTCATCGCCAACCTCCGCGGCACCTGCGGCTCCGAGGGCACATTCAACTTCTTCGACGCGCAGGAGCGCCAGGATGTGCATGACCTGGTGGAGTGGACCGCGGCTCAGCCGTGGTGCGACGGAAACGTCGGCATGATCGGCATCAGTTATTTCGCGATGACCCAGCTCGAGGCGGCCGTCGAGCGGCCGCCACACCTCAAAGCGATCTTTCCCCTTGCCGTGACGAGTGACCTGTACGAGGGCGCCAACCACCACGGGCTGTTGAGTTCGTCGTTCATCACCCCGTTTCTCGCCATGATGGGCCTGACCTCCGACCGCAGCGACAAGCTGTGGCGCAGCAAGCCAGTCGGGTTGGCGCGGCGGGTCCTCAACAGTCCGGGCGTACACAAGAAGTTCGAAACCATGAACGGCGAGGCGGCGGTCACCATGCTGCGCCAATTGCTCAGGCTGCCACACAATCCCCACCCGTGGGACGAACTATGGCAAGAGGCGGTGGTCAAGCACCCGACGCGCGACGAGTGGTGGGAAGAACGAAACCTCTTGCCACTGCTCAAGAAAATCGACATCCCGGTCTACTTGGGGTGTGACTGGCAGAACGTGCCGCTGCACCTCCTATCGACCTTCGCCGCCTGGAACGCGTTGTCGGACAACGCGTGTGTGCGAATGGGGATGCTCGGCGAGTTCGGGCTGACCTGGCCATGGGAAAGCATGCACACCGAGGCATTGGCCTGGTATGACCACTGGTTGAAGGGCCGCGACACCGGGATCACCGAAGGGCCGGCGATCCGCTACTTCTTGCCCGGCGCCGACGAGTGGCGAACAGCCAACTCCTGGCCGCCGACACCAGCATTGCATCGTGAGCTGGCCCTGCGCGCAGACGGCGGTTTGGACGTCGACGAGGGCGAGCCGGGCGGTCGCGAGTTTATGGTGCTGGGGTCGGGCCTGGGCCGCGTCAAAGCCAGCGAGATCGATCCGCCGTCGCTGTTGGTGTGGACCAGCGCGCCGCTGAGCCAGGACGTCGATGTGGTCGGCGATATCGAGCTGCGGCTGGTGGCCTCGGCGACGGCGATGGATACCGCCTGGATCGCGACGCTGCAGGACGTGGCGCCCGACGGGAAAACGACCGACGTGACCGCGGGCTGGTTGCGCGCCAGCTTGCGGGAGGTCGACGACGCGTCCAGCCGGCCCGGTGCGCCGGTGCTACCCTGCCGCACGCCGCAAGCGGTGCCCCCGGGAGAGGATGTCGAGTATCGAATCCCGTTGGTTCCCAATGCACGCCGGTTCAAGGCGGACCACCGCATTCGGCTGACGCTCACCAGCGACGACCAAAACCCCTCGACGCCGGCAATCATGAACTTCCGGCATGCCAGCGTCGGCACCTCTAGCCTGAACACCGTGCGCTCGTCGTCGCGGTTGTTGATTCCGGTGCTCGGTCCACCGGGGTGAATTCGATGTGCAACTCGGTAAGCCCGCGCAGCAGGAAGATGGGCTCATAGCGGTGCTGGCCGTGGCCCGCGGGGCCGTGCTTGGCCGAACTGATCACCATGTCGCGCGTCCGGTCGAGGAGACGGCTGATGGTGATCCGTCGCTCCACGCGCCGCGCACGACCGGTCATGCCTGACTGCGACGAACACTTCGCGGAGGATCTGGGTCTCATCTTGACCGGTGTCGTGTACGGGGCGTTGGGTCAGTTTGCGGCTGCGTCCATCGAGATCACCGACATCGTGCCGTCGATCGAGCGGGCCGTGTACTGGCTGACCAAGGCGCACCAAAGCGCCTGCAGTCACCAGTAATGGCCGTAGCGCGGCAGGTATCGAACTTGATCCGGCACATCCCTTTTGGAGTAGGAGATATCAGCGGAGACTGCGAATGATCGGTTGATTGTGCATGGCGGCCAGGGCCGGGATCGAACCCCAGGCTTGCGCATGTCAGGTGAGAGGACAACCCATGGCACTTACGTTGGACCAAGCCCGCTGGGTCTACGACCGGATCGGCCGCATGCAGGATTGGCAAGGGTTCTATGAAGACGCGACCACCGAACGGTTGGTGGCCGAGGCGGCCCTGGCTGGAGACCAGACAATTTTCGAGTTCGGCTGCGGCACTGGCCGGTTCGCTGCGAACCTCCTGACCTCGCTGCCCAACAGTGTCAATTACCTCGGCGTGGACATCAGCCCGGTCATGGTCAACCTAGCTACCCGTCGGCTCCGAGCCTGGGCCGATCGGGCCGAGGTAGTGTTGGTCGACGGTCCACTGCCGTTACCGGCTGATGACGGGTTCGCCGACCGTGTGTTTTCCGCCTTCGTATTCGACCTCCTCGACGTGCACTATGCCCGCGAAGTGCTTCATGACCTGCGGCGCATCCTCACCCCCGAAGGCCGGCTTTGCCTCGCCAGCCTCGCCCACGGCGATCGGCCGCTCGAACGCGCCGTATCACAAGTTTGGACCGGCCTCTGGCGCTTGGCACCGCAAGTAGTTGGCGGGTGTCGCCCTATCAGCCTGTCCACCCTGCTGGGCGACGAATGGCAGGTCCAGCATCACTCACGTGTGCATCGCTTCGGGCTCGTCACCGACGTCGTGATCGCAGCACGCAACTCAGAACAACCGTGATCGCGTGTCCGCGCGACGGCGCGAAGACGTGTGAAGCAGGATCGGGCGCTCTTCTAGCTGCTTGTGATGGCCGAAATAGTGCCGCGAAGCTCAAGATTGGTGGCCAGGGGCGGGATCGAACCGCCGACCTTCCGCTTTTCAGGCGGACGCTCGTACCGACTGAGCTACCTGGCCGGAAGGCATGTAGTGCCTCGCCGAGTTGGCGACCCTGACGGGACTCGAACCCGCGACCTCCGCCGTGACAGGGCGGCGCGCTAACCAACTGCGCCACAGGGCCTTGCTGCTGCTCCGCGTCACCGCGTCGCGTACCCCCAACGGGATTCGAACCCGTGCTACCGCCGTGAAAGGGCGGCGTCCTAGGCCACTAGACGATGGGGGCCAGAACCGAATCACTCCGGGGTACTCGCAACGTGGTTTCGTTAGGAGCCACGTCAGCTTAGGTCACTGTGTGCCCAATCCTCAAACGAGCCGGCTTTCGGGCCCAAGTATCCTGAATCTCCGCGGCCCCTATAGCTCAGTTGGTAGAGCTACGGACTTTTAATCCGCAGGTCCTAGGTTCGAGTCCTAGTGGGGGCACCAAAGCGTTTGTTGGCCGCGGTCGACGGCGCTCAGCGCCCGAGCACCGCGCTGCTGTAGGTGACATCGGCAAAGGCTTGGGCGACCTCATCGTCGGCGTAGACAAAGCCGTTGGCCGCGTGCAAGTCCGCGACCGTCTGCGACGACGTCCGCCAGCCGCGCTGGTCGAGGTGGTCGACGATGTGGCTGCGCTCGCCGTGATAGACGAGGTCGTTGAAGTCGACCTCGAAGCCGAGCTCGCTCATCCGGTCGTGGTGTGCCCGCCAGCGCGGGTCGGCGAAAACGGCGGTGTCAGGAACGAAGTCGAAGGCCAGGCGGCTGCCGGGGGCGCTCAGCGCGGTGATGTTGTCGAACAGCGCGTCCTGGGCCGCTTCGGGCAAATACACCAACAGACCCTCGGCACTCCACGCGGAGGGAGCCTGCGGATCGAATCCGGCATCGCGCAACGCGGTGGCCCAATCGTCACGCAGATCGATGGCCACGGTGCGCCGCTCGGCGGTCGGCTCGGCGCCCAGATCGTCCAGGGTCAGCGTCTTGAACTCGATGACCTCCGGCATGTCGACCTCGTAGACGACGGTGCCCGCCGGCCACGGCAGGCGGTAGGCGCGCGCGTCCAGCCCCGACGCGAGGATCACCGCCTGGCCGATTCCGCTCCGCGTTGCGTCCAGGAAGAAGTCATCGTAAAACCTTGTGCGACAAGCCATCCCTCGGGCCATCCGGTGCGGATCGAACTCGGAAGACCCGCCGGCCGGGATTTCGCCGTTCACCAGCCGGACGTAGACGTCGATCCCGACGGCCCGTACGAGCGGCGCCGCATAGGGGTCGTCGATCAGCTTCGCGCCGGAGGACAGGGCCCGCTGGGCGGCGACCATCGTCGCCGTCGCGCCCACGCTCGTCGCCAGATCCCAACGATCACGATCGGTGCGCGCCATGGTGCTCCCTCATCCCGACCAATTAAATAGACAATCTAGTCAGTATCACAGGACCGATCCCCAAGGCCCGCGGGACTACCCTCCGGCCTATGACCGACTTCGCCCAGCGGACGATCGACCTGGCCCGGCGCAACGTCGCGGAGGGTGGTCGCCCGTTCGCGACCGTGATCGTCAAAGACTCCGAAGTCCTCGCCGAGAGCGCCAACAAAGTGGCACAGACGAGCGACCCGACCGCCCACGCGGAAATCCTGGCCATCCGGGAGGCGTGCATGAAGCTGGGCACCGAGCACCTGGTCGACTGCACGATCTACGTGATGGCGCATCCGTGTCCGATGTGCCTCGGCTCGCTGTACTACTGCTCACCCAAGGAAGTCGTCTTCCTTATCACCCGCGAGGCCTACGAGCGGTACTACCTCGACGACCGGAGGTACTTCGAGGTGTCCACCTTCTACGACGAATTCGCCAAGAGTTGGGACCGGCGACGCCTGCCCATGCGCTACCAGCCACAAGAGAGCGCGGTGGACGTCTACCGGCTCTGGAACGAGCGCAACGGGGGTCAGCGCCGGTCCACGGTTGTCCCGTCACCCTAGAAAGGCAGCCGTTGGCAGCGCCGCCGAACTTGAATATTATTTGCGTATGCATGCAGATAGTAGCGAAGGCCGGCTGCCGGACGATCAGGCGAGTCTGGTGGTCGAGGTCTTCCGGATGCTGGCCGACGCCACCCGCGTGCAGGTGCTCTGGTCGCTGACCGACCGCGAGATGTCGGTCAACGAACTCGCCGAGCACGTGGGCAAGCCGGCGCCGTCGGTCTCCCAGCACCTGGCGAAGCTGCGGATGGCGCGCCTGGTCCGCACCCGCCGGGAGGGAACGACCATCTTCTACAGCCTCGAGAACGACCACGTCCGTCAGCTCGTCATGGACGCGGTCTTCAACGCCGAGCACGCGGGTCCGGGCGTGCCCGGTCATCACCGCACGGACGGCGGGCTGAAGGCCGTCGCCGAATCAGCGCCCCACCAGGCCGGCGGGACAGCGGCACCAAGTGAATAAGAGATCGGCACACCGCATTTGACCCAAGGAGTAGCACCATGACCGAGCAGCACACCCATGAAGCGCCGCACGCGCACGAACACGAGCACGGCGACGTCACTCATGCGCACGCGCACACCGCGCACGAGCACGAGCACGTCCAGCACGAGCACTCCCACGGCCACGCCGACGGCACCGAGCACAGTCATAAGCACGCGCACCAGGCGGGCCTGGAGGACGTTCACGGTCACCCGCACTAGAGGGCACTAAACCCGAGGGCAGTAGTGCTTTGGATCGCCGCGCAATTCCTGCGGCGGCAGATTGCGTGCCGGTGTCTGCGGCAGCGGCGCGTCGGGGGGGATGCGCCCGGATGCGCGGTCGAGGCCGGCGCGGGCCCGCGGGTGCTTGCGATACCTGGGCGGTACAAACGCGAAGATCAGCCGCACCAGGTTGCCGAAGCGCCGGTGCAACCACTCGTCGCGGTCGGTCCACTGAAAGCCCAACCGTTCGCGAACGGCTGGGTGATACAAGCCGACTGTGAGCCAGACGAAGAACGGCCGCGACAGCTTGGTCAGGCCGCCCCACAGCCAATCGGGGAGCCACGGAGCGATCGGCAGCTTGTCATATATGGTCAGATCGAGCACGGCCCGCGTCGCGTAATTGTCCTCTAACACGTTGCGGCACATGTGGTCCCAGTAGACCTGAAACGCTTCCCAGGTCTCTGGCACCGGACGCATGCTCATGCCGTACATCCGGTACCACTGAATGTGTTCGTCGAAGAGTTGGCGCTTTTCTGCTTCGGTCAGACCACCGCCGAACCGTTCGGCCACCAGGATTGTGCCCATGAAGAACGTGCTGTGTGCCCAATAAAAGACGTCGGGATTGAGTGCGTGGTACCGCCGCCCTTGGTCATCCACACCCTTGATGTCGGTGTGGTAGTCGCGGACCTCGGCGCCCGTCGTCGGAGCGCGGTCTCCATCGAAGACCACCCCGCCGATCGGGTACAGCGACCGCATCACCCGCGGCAACGGTTCGGTGAAGAACGTCGAGTGTTGCTCCACAGCGGCGCCCAACTGCGGGTGCATGTTCTGCATGGATCCCGCGAACGGGCCCTGCAGCATGCCGCGCCAGTCGCCGAAGTACCGCCAGGTCAGCGATTCGGGGCCGAGCGGGACTGGTGGCGCGTCGTAACCGAGGGGCGACACCGGGCAGCCGCCGGCTACACCCGCCGACGCGTCCGCGGTGGTTGAAGCGCCGCGCGCGACGTCGCTGTTCAGCGGGCGGGGTCCGGACGTATGTTGAGGCACTGGGTTCCTGTAGGTATCTGTAAAACTGACTACATGCGTTGTCAGTTTCAAGCTTAGGAGCGATGTGCAGTCCGGTCAACGACGGGGCCGGTGGACCGGCGTTCCCCTGGGGGATCGCCTTGCCCGCCGCCGCGACGACCTCATCGCCGCCGGTGTGCAATTGCTCGGCAGCGACAGTCGACCGGCGTTGACCGTGCGTGCCGTGTGCCGCAAGGCGGCGCTGACCGAACGCTACTTCTACGAAAGCTTCTCGGATCGAGACGAATTCGTGCGCGCGGTCTACGACGACGTATGTACGCGCGCAATGAATACGCTCACCTCGGCGAACACCCCGCGGGAGGCCGTCGAAAAGTTCGTCGAGCTGATGGTCGACGACCCGGTCCGCGGGCGGGTGTTGTTGCTGGCACCGGCGGTCGAGCCGGTGTTGACGCGCTCGGGTGCGGAGTGGATGCCCAACTTCATCGAACTGCTGCAGCGCAAGTTGTCGCGGATCGGCGATCCCGTGCTGCAGAAGATGATCGCCACCAGCCTGGTCGGTGGCCTGTCCAGCCTGTTCACCGCATACCTGAACGGACAGCTCGGCGCGACGCGCAAACAATTCATCGATTACTGCGTCGACATCCTGTACACCACGGCGGCCCCGTACGTGCCCGCGCCGGACCTGGGGTAAGTGCGACTAACTGTTTATCGGCCGTGGCGCGGCGGCAACTCAATAAAACGTGAACTTGATGGCCGCGAGAAGAGCAAAATATGGCATCTAACCGTTACCGCGGGGAGCGGCCAGGCAGCTTGATGCTACTGATGTACACAGATATATTGACTGCTACCCGTCGACACAGATAACTGGAGGCCTTATGTCAGCCGAGCTGACACACCTACAGCTGCTGCACGAGCTCGAACCGTTCGTCGAGACCTACCTCAACCGGCACGAGAGCATGCATAAGGACTGGAACCCGCACGACTACATCCCGTGGTCAGACGGCAAGAACTTCTACGCGCTCGGGGGTCAGGACTGGGAACCCGAGCAGAGCAAGCTATCCGACCTCGCCCAGGTGGCGATGGTGCAGAACCTGATGACGGAAGACAACCTCCCCTCGTACCACCGCGAGATCGCGATGAACTTCGGCCTGGACGGCCCCTGGGGCCAGTGGGTCAACCGGTGGACCGCCGAGGAGAACCGGCACGGGATCGCGCTGCGCGATTACCTGGTGGTGACTCGCGCGGTGGATCCGATCGAGCTGGAGAAGCTGCGCGTCGAGGTGGTGAACCGGGGCTTCAGCCCGGGCCAGAACCAGCAGATTCGAGCCGACCTGTTTGCCGAAAGCCTGTTCGACTCGGTCATCTACGTGACGTTCCAGGAGCT
Source organism: Mycobacterium sp. 852002-30065_SCH5024008 (assembly GCF_001665645.1). Taxonomy (NCBI): domain Bacteria; kingdom Bacillati; phylum Actinomycetota; class Actinomycetes; order Mycobacteriales; family Mycobacteriaceae; genus Mycobacterium; species Mycobacterium sp. 852002-30065_SCH5024008. The sequence continues at coordinate 37,418 of NZ_LZSZ01000061.1, forward strand.
GGCCACCCGGATCTCCCACCGCAACACCGGCAAGGCGTGCAACGAGACGATCGCCGACCAGCTGCTGGCCAAGATCTCGGCCGACGAAAACCTGCACATGATCTTCTACCGCGATGTCAGCGACGCCGGGTTCAGCGCAGCGCCCAACCAGGCGATGAAGTCGCTGCACAAGGTGCTGCGCAACTTCCAGATGCCGGGCTACCAGGTACCCGAGTTCCGCCGGAAGGCTGTCCTCATCGCCGTCGGCGGCGTGTACGACCCGCGCATCCACCTCGACGACGTGGTCATGCCGGTGCTGAAGAAGTGGCGCATCTTCGAGCGTGAGGACTTCACCGGAGAGGCGGCCGCCATGCGCGACGACCTTGCGCTGCTGATCAAGGAGCTCGAGCAAACCTGCGAGAAGTTCGAGATCTCGAAGCAGCGCCAGCTCGACCGGGAAGCCCGCACCGGCAAGAGGACCACAGCGTTCGAGCTGCACCAGACCGCGGGCACGCTGAGCATGAGCCGGCGGTAACCACGCCGTGCGCATCGGGCCCATCGCACTTGCCAGCCCGGTGGTGCTGGCACCGATGGCGGGCGTAACCAACGTCGCCTTTCGGACCCTGTGTCGTGAACTAGAGCAGTCGAAGGTCGGCACGGTCAGCGGCCTCTATGTCTGCGAGATGGTGACGGCGCGCGCGCTTGTCGAGCGGCATCCGGTCACCATGCACATGACCACCTTCGCGCCCGACGAGTCGCCACGCTCGTTGCAGCTCTACACCGTCGATCCGGCGACCACGTACGCCGCGGCCAAGATGATCGCCGACGAGGGCTTGGCCGACCACATCGACATGAACTTCGGCTGTCCGGTGCCCAAGGTCACCAAACGCGGCGGCGGGGCCGCCCTGCCGTACAAGCGGCGGCTGTTCGGGCAGATCGTCGCGGCGGCCGTGCGCGCAACCGAAGGCACCGACATCCCGGTGACCGTCAAATTCCGCGTCGGCATCGACGACGAGCACCACACGCACCTCGATGCCGGCCGCATCGCCGAAATGGAGGGTGCCGCCGCGGTCGCGCTGCACGCCCGCACGGCGGCGCAGCGCTACTCGGGCATCGCAGATTGGGAGCAGATCGCCCTGCTCAAGCAACACGTGCGGACGATTCCAGTGCTGGGCAACGGCGACATCTATGACGCCAGCGACGCCCTGACGATGATGGCCAGCACCGGATGCGACGGCGTCGTGATCGGGCGCGGCTGCCTGGGCCGGCCCTGGCTTTTCGCCGAGCTGTCGGCCGCGTTCACCGACAGCCCAGCCCCCATGCCGCCCACGTTGGGCGAGGTTGCCGACATCGTCCGCCGACACGGGCAGCTGCTGGCCGCGCACTTCGGCGAGGACAAGGGGATGCGCGACATCCGCAAGCACATCGGCTGGTACCTGCACGGCTTCCCGGCCGGCTCGGAGCTGCGCCGAGCCCTGGCGATGGTCAAGACGCTCGACGAACTCGATTCGCTGCTAAGCCAATTGGACGGCACCGTGCCCTTCCCGGACGCGGCGAGCGGCCCGCGGGGCAGGCAGGGCTCACCCGCCCGGGTGGCGCTGCCCGAAGGCTGGCTCACCGACCCGGACGACTGCACCGTGCCGGCCGGCGCCGACGTGATGCACTCCGGAGGCTGATCGACCGCGCGAAATCGCGTCCGGACAGATAACTCAGTACGATGTGGACCTTGCTGCATTGCGCGTTGCTGCGGCGGATCGGTAACGCGCCGCCGCCCGAGCGCGACAAAGGAGTGCGCCCACGGGTGGCACGGGCCGCAGCGCTGATACGCCAAGCGGGCCGATATTGCGCACGGATACGCTGACATCCGCATCAGAGCTTCGGAGGCCGGTAAGACATGAGTGACGCCGAGGACGACGCCACTCGCGACGCCCGACGCGCTGCGCTTGGCGCCGCCCCCTGGGAGCGGTTCTCGGAGCCACCGGCTGACTACAGTCGCCATCTCTGGCAGGCCGAGACCGCAGTCGAGCCCATCGAGTCCCGAGCCGCCGACGACGAAGAATCCGGATCCCATACGGCGGGCGGAGTGAGCGTCGCCGACCTGATCGCGAAACTCGGTGCCCCTTCGACCGCCCGGTCCACTCACCGTCGCGCCGAGTCGGACGTCGAACCCGTCGAGGCCGAATCGGCCCTGCCGGTGGAGCTGCAGAAAACGCAGGTGATCGAGGACCTGGCCTATTCGCTCGACGCGGTCTCGGAGCTCCCCGACCTCGACGCCGCCGACCATCCGAGCGGCCAGGGATCCGTATCCGACGACGATCCCGACGCTCAGCGGCGGACATCCCGGCGCCGCCGCCGGCCGATGCTGCTGGCCGCGCGCTCGGTGGCGGCGGTGCTCGCGGCGCTTACCCTGGCCATGACCGGCGGGGCGTGGCAATGGAGTACGTCGAAGAATGCCCGGCTCAACACCATCAATGCCCTCGACCAGGACTCCAGCGACATCCGCGACCGCAACGGCCAATACGGGGACGAAGACTTCTTGATCGTCGGCCTTGACTCCCGTGCCGGCGACAACGCCAACATGGGCGCCGGTAACACCGACGACGCGGACGGCGCCCGGTCGGACACCGTGATGCTGGTCAACATTCCGGCCAACCGCAAACGCGTCGTGGCGGTGTCGTTCCCGCGCGACCTGGCGATCACCCCGATGCAATGCGAGGCGTGGAACCCGGAGACGGGTAAGTACGGGCCCCTCTACGACGCAAAGACCAAATCCTGGGGTCCGAAGATGGTCTACACCGAGACCAAACTGAACTCGGCATTCGCCTTCGGCGGGCCGAAGTGTCTGGTCAAAGAGATCCAGAAGCTATCCGGTTTGAGCATCAATCGCTTCATCGCCGTCGACTTCGCGGGGTTCGCCAGAATGGTCGACGCCCTGGGCGGTGTGGAGGTGTGCTCGAAAACCGCGCTGCATGACTACGAGCTGGGCACGGTGCTCGACCACGGCGGCCGGCAAGTCCTGGACGGCTCGACCGCCCTGAATTACGTGCGAGCCCGCCAGGTCACCACCGAAACCAACGGGGACTACGGCCGCATCAAACGTCAGCAGCTGTTCTTGTCCTCGCTGCTGCGCTCGCTGATCTCCGAGGACACGCTGCTCGACCTGAACAAGCTCAACAATGTCGTCAACATGTTCATCAGCGACACCGTCGTCGACAACGTGCAGTCGAAGGACTTGATCCAACTCGGTCAGTCGTTGCAGGGCATGGCGGCCGGGCACGTCACGTTCGTCACCGTGCCGACCGGCGTCACCGACCAGAACGGCGACGAACCGCCGCGCATGGCCGACATGCGGGCGCTGTTCGACGCCATCATCAACGACGATCCGCTGCCCGAGGAAAACGACCAGAACGCAAAGAATCTCGAGACCTCCGACGACAAGTCCGGGCAGACGAAGGCACCCGCCACCAAGAAGGCGCCGGCCCCTACCGCGGCTCCCGAGGCCCGGCACGAGCAGGTCACCACGACCACGCCGGGCGATGTCACGGTGCGCGTCTCCAACGCGACGACGCAGAGCGGCCTGGCGGCCACCGCGACCAGCCAGCTCAAGCATGACGGCTTCAACGTGATGACGCCGGACGACTACCCGAGCTCGGTGAACACCACGACGGTGTTGTTCTCGCCCGGCAACGAGCAGGCGGCGGCGACCGTGGCGTCTTCCTTCGCCAACGCGAAGGTGCAGCGAGTGTCCGGCTACGGGCAGGTCGTTCAGGTGGTACTCGGACCCGACTTCAAGTCGGTCGCCACTCCCCAACCGAGCGGCTCGTCGATCAGCTTGCAGATCGAACGCGGCTCGAGCAGCGCCCCGGCCAAGCTGCCCGAGGACTTGACCGTTACCAACGCCGCCGACACCACCTGCGAGTAAGCGCCTTTGGCGGCGCTCCACCGCTCTTTTTCTCTGCCGAGAACGTAGGCTTGGCGATATGCGGACCGCCTACCACGAGCAGCTCTCGGAGTTGTCCGAGCGGCTCGGCGAGATGTGCGGGCTGGCGGGCATCGCCATGGAGCGGGCCACCCAAGCCCTGCTGCAGGCCGATCTGGTGCTGGCCGAACAGGTGATCTCGGACCACGAGAAGATCGCCACCCTGAGCGCCCGCGCCGAGGAAAGCGCCTTCGTGCTGCTGGCCTTGCAGGCGCCGGTCGCCGGTGATCTGCGGTCCATCGTGAGCGCTATTCAAATGGTGGCCGACATCGACCGGATGGGCGCGCTGGCCCTGCACGTCGCGAAGATCGCCCGCCGCCGGCATCCCCAGCACGCGCTGCCCGAAGAGGTCAATGGTTACTTCGCCGAAATGGGCAGGGTCGCAGTCGAATTGGGGAACAGCGCGCAAGAAGTGGTGATGTCACGCGATCCGGAGAAAGCCGCCCGGATCCGCGAAGAAGACGACGCCATGGACGATCTGCACCGCCATCTGTTCTCGGTGCTGATGGACCGCGAGTGGAAGTACGGTGTGGCGGCCGCCGTCGACGTGACGCTCCTGGGCCGGTTCTACGAGCGCTTCGCCGACCACGCGGTCGAAGTAGCCAGGCGCGTCATCTTCCAGGCGACCGGCAAGCTGCCCGAGGAAGAAACGAAACCCACCTCGCAGTAAGCCAAAGCAGGGCCGGGCTAGCCGAAGCGCCCGGAGATGTAATCCTCTGTCGCCTTCTGGCTCGGGTTGGAGAAGATCTTTTCGGTGTCGTCGACCTCGATCAGTCGCCCCGGCTTTCCGACGGCTTCCAGGTTGAAGAACGCGGTGTAGTCGCTGACTCGCGCCGCCTGCTGCATGTTGTGGGTGACGATGACGATCGTGTAGTCCTGCTTCAGCTCGCTGATCAACTCCTCGATGGCCATCGTCGAGATCGGGTCCAGCGCAGAGCACGGCTCGTCCATGAGCAGCACGTCGGGCTGCACAGCGATCGCCCGCGCGATGCACAGGCGCTGCTGCTGGCCGCCGGACAATCCGCCGCCCGGCCTGTCCAGCCGGTCCTTGACCTCATCCCACAAGTTCGCGCCGCGCAGCGAGTATTCAGCGGTCTCGTCGAGCACCTTGCGATTGCGCACGCCCTGCAGCTTCAAACCCGCCACCACGTTGTCGCGAATCGACATGGCGGGGAACGGGTTCGGCCGCTGGAACACCATTCCGATCGCCCGGCGCACGCCGACGGGGTCGACCCCGGCGCCGTAGATGTCCTCGTCGTCGAGGAGCACGCTGCCCTCGACCCGGCCGCCGGGGACCACCTCGTGCATCCGGTTGAGCGTGCGGAGCACCGTCGTCTTGCCGCAGCCTGACGGGCCGATGAACGCGGTCACACTGCGGGGCAGGATCGACAGCGTCACATCCCCTACCGCGTGAAACGCACCGTAGTAGATGTTGACGGCTTTGAGGTCCAACCGCTTTGCCACTTAGTGCTCCTGCCTATGACTTTCTGGCGCCAAGAAACTTCGCTGTCACTCGGGCCCCGATGTTGATGGTGGCGATCACCAGGATGAGGGTTAGGGCGGCACCCCACAACCGATCCGTGGGGACCGGGTTCACGCCGGCACCGGCGCTGGTCTGGTTGTACATCATGCCGGGTAGCGTCCCCATGAATCCACTGAAGATGTCGAAGCTCATAGATTGCGAGTAACCGACGAGAATCAGCAATGGGGCCGTCTCGCCCATCACCCTGGCCACCGCCAGCATGATGCCCGTGATGATGCCGGAGACCCCGGTGGGAAGCACGACCCTGACGATCGTCTTCCATTTCGGGATGCCCAGCGCGTAACTGGCCTCGCGAAGATCCACCGGGACGATCCGCAGCATCTCCTCGGTGGCTCGCACGATCACCGGAAGCATCAACAGGACCAGCGCGAGGGACACCGCGAACTCGGAGCGAGGAAGTCCCAACGTCGCCACGAACAGCGCGTAAATGAACAACGCCGCCACGATCGAGGGCACTCCGCTCAGGACGTCCACCATGAACGTGGCCAGCCTGCCCAGCGGGGTACCGCCACCATATTCGGCCAGATAGATGGCGAGCATGAGGCCGATCGGGATGGAGATCAGCGCGCACACCACTCCTTGCAACACGGTGCCGACGATCGCGTGATAGGCGCCGCCGCCGGCCACGAACGCCGTCATGCCCGCTTGCGAATGCGTCCACCAAACGGTCGACGCGATCGCCTTGAAGCCCTTGGCGATCACCGAGTAGAGCACCAACAGCAGGGGCGTCACCGCAATCACCATCGACAGCGAAACCAGCACCGTCGCAACATGATCCGCGACCCGGCGGCGCCGGCTCGGCCGAGAGAACGTGCGCGGCTTCAGCGGGCGGTCCAACATCGAGGTCATCGCCCGGCGCTCCACCTGGTTTTGGAGGCGGCGCCGCGCGCCAGGGCGTCGACCAGGAAGGTGAGCACGAAGAGTGCCAGCCCCGCGGCGATGTACGCGCCGGCCTTGTATTGGTCATTGAACTGCGCCACGGTGCCCGCGATCTTGGTCGCGACCGTGGAGCCGCCGTCGAACAGCGACCAGCCGAACGCCGCCTGGGTTCCGCGCAAGATGATCAGCAACGCGACCGTCTCACCCATCGCGCGGCCCAGTCCCAGCACCGCTGCGCTGATGTATCCCGACCGCCCGAACGGCAGCACGATCGTCTTCACCACCTCCCAACGGGTGGCACCGAGGGCCAGCGCGGCCTCGACCTGATCCTGTGGTGTCTGGACGAACACCTCGCGGGTCACGGCGGTGATGATCGGCAGGATCATCACCGCCAGGACGATGCCGCCGGTGAAGATGGTGCCGCCGCCGGCCACCGACGCGTTGCCGTCGGCGAAAAGAAAGCACCAGCCCAGGTTGTGGTTCAGCCAGGTGGCCAGGGGTCGCAGCTGCGGCGCCAGCACATGCAGGCCCCACGCGCCGTAAATGATGGACGGGACCCCCGCCAGCAGATCGACGGCGTAGGCCAGGGAGGCGGCGGCGCGGCGCGGCGAGTACTGCGTGACGAAGATGGCGACGCCCAGCGCGACGGGCATGGCCAGGATCAACGCGAACGCCGACACGAACATGGTGACCTTCAGCAGGTCGGAGATGCCGAAGTGCATGGCCGAGGTGTCGGTGGTGATCCAATTGCCGCCGTAGCTGAAGAAGTTCTCCCGATCGCGCCTCAGGGCCGGGATGGCCCGCAGCAGCAGGAATCCGCCAATTGCCCCGATGACGACGACGATCAGCAAGCCTGAGCCTTTGGCCAGCAAACGGAACGCGCGATCCCCGACGTGGGGACGCGCATCTCCCCACGGGTTGATCGGTATCACCGGCGCTTCCGGGAAGGGCGCGGCGACGGTCGCGCCCGAGCCGGCGTCGATCGGGTTTGGCGTGGTCACTGTGATCCCAGCACAGTTCACTCGCTCCTTAAGCGCGGGGCCACTTGGTCACTGCAGAGCGTTGATCGCGGCAACCAGTCGCTCTTTGACCCTATCGGGCAGCGGGATATAGCCGGCCGAGGGAAGCTCGGTCTGCCCGCTGCCGGCGGCGACCGTGAGGAACGACTTGATCGCGCCGGAGGTGTCCGGGTCGGAGCCCTTCGAGCACACGATCTCGTACGTCGCCAGGACCAGCGGGTAGACACTCGGTTCTTGGGAGCGGTACATCGCGTTGAGGTCCAGCACCAGGTCGTTGCCGTCGGCCACGAAGTTGGCCGCCTTCACCGCATTCCCGGCCGTCTCGTTGGTGAGCGGGACCGCGACGCCCTTATTGGTGGCGATCTGGGCGTACGGCATACCGCCCTGGTCGGCGAAGCCCTTCTCGACGTATCCGATTGCGCCCGGCGTCGCCCGCACGGCCTGGACGACGCCGGCCGACTTCATGGCGCCCTCACCCACCCCGCCCTGAAATTCGGTGCCCACGCCTTTGGTCCAGCTCTGCGGCGCGGCGGCCGTCAGATATTTCTGCATGTTGTCGGTCGTTCCGGACGAGTCCGTCCGGTAGATCGGTGCGATCTTGGTGTCGGGCAGCACGACACCGGGATTGAGGGCCGCCAGGATGGGGTCATTCCAGGCGGTGATCCGTCCGCTGAAGATCTTGGCCAACGCGTCACTGCTCACCACCAATGCCGGCACTCCGGCCAGGTTGTAGACCAACGCGATCGGCCCGAACACCAGCGGCAAGTCCCACGCCGGGTTTCCCTCGCATCGTGCGGCGGCCGGACCGATCTGGTCGGCGGCCAGCGGCGAGTCGGCGCCCGCGAAGTCGACATGGCCGGCGATGAACTGCTCGCGGCCGGCGCCCGAACCGGTCGGGTTGTACGACACGCTCTTGCCCGGGCAGTACTGGCCCCAGACCTGGTTGAACAACGCCATCGCGTTTTGTTGGGCCGTCGAGCCTTCCGCCGTCAGCTTGTTCTTGCCGCCGCATCCCGCCGTGCCCGTGGGCCCGGAGGCCGCTGCCGCCGACGCGTCGCGGCGGTTCTGGTCGCTGCCACAGCCGGTCAATGCGCCGATACCCACTGCCACCGCCACCGCCAGCACCGCCAGCGCTCTGCCACCACCCCTGTCGAGCCTCACCGATCTAGCTTCCTGCCCCCTACGGGCCCGCGTGTGCCCCGCCGGCCATCTCCCAACAGGTTGCCAGGTCGTCGCGAAAATATGCCCTGTCGCATCCCGCGCACCCGGTTTCGCGCGTGCGCGTCTGTCAGCCGGAGGCGACGGCGTAGGCGGTGTCCACGCTGTAGGTGGTGAAGCCCAAGCGCTGGTAGGTGCGCACCGCGGCGACGTTGTCCGACTCCACGTAGAGCAGCACGGTCGGTTCGGCCGCCCCGGCCAGCCGCCGCGCCAACGACTCGATCCCGATGGCCGTCAGCATCTGCCCCAGACCCCGCCCCTGCGCCGACGGGTCGACGCCCACGACGTAGACCTCCCCCAGGCCGGGTTGATCGGGATGCACCTTGGTCCAGTGGAAGCCCAGCAGCTTGCCCGGCTGATCGGGTTCGGACACGCCGAAAGCGAGGAACAAGCCGTCCGGGTCGAACCACGGCTCGTTGCGCCGCTCGGCCAGCTGCACTTCGGTCCAGCCGCCCTGTTCGGGATGGTCGGCGAAGGCGGCGTTGTTGACGCGCAGCAGCTCAGCGTCGTCGGCGGTTCCCGCGTAGGTGCAGACCCGTACGCCGGGCACGGGGCGGACCAAGTCGTGGGTGTCACGCAGCGTGCGGCGCATCTGCAGCAATTCGCGTACCGGGACCAGGCCCAGCGCGTCGGCGGTTGCCCGGGCCGGCTCGAGTGTGCCGTGCGCCCAGAACCGGTTCCGTCCGCCGGTCTCGGCCAGGGCCGCACGCGCCAGCGCCGTCCCGAAGCCGTGCCGGCGGACCCGCGGATGCACGACGAGTTCCGCCATCGCGGCTTCTGCGTCGTGCGAGAGATTGAGGTACCCCACGGTCTCGTCGGTCTCGGTGATGAGCAGATGCCCGGTGCGATCGTGCGCGAGCTCGCGCAGCACCTGTTCACCGACGGGCGCCACCCCATCGAATTCCGTTGTCGCCGTGATTAGTTCGCGCACTTGCCGCTGCTCGTCCGCGGTCAGCGCCGAGCGCCACTCAGGCGCGGTCACTGACTGCGCAACGGGTCGCCCAGGGGCTCTTGCATTTCCTCGGAGTCGGACTCGGCGTCGTCGGCGGCTTCGTCGTCCATGGTGTCGGCGATCGGGGCGCGGCCACGTGCAGGCCGGACGGCTTTGTAGCCGACGTTGCGCACCGTGCCGATCAGCGCCTCGTATTCGGGGCCGAGTTTGGCGCGCAGCCGACGCACGTGCACGTCCACGGTGCGGGTGCCGCCGAAGAAGTCGTATCCCCAGACTTCGTGCAGGAGCTGCGCGCGGGTGAAGACGCGTCCGGCATGCTGGGCGAGGTACTTGAGCAACTCGAACTCTTTGTAGGTCAGGTCGAGCGGGCGTCCCCGCAGTCTCGCGGTGTAGGTGCCCTCGTCGATCACCAGCTCACCCAGGCTCACCTTGCCGGCGCTTTCCTGGTCGGCCAGCCCGCCGCGACGCCCGACCACCAGCCGCAGCCTGGCGTCGATCTCGGCGGGTCCGGTGCTCGGCAGCAGGATCTCGTCCAGCCCCCAGTCGGCGCTGACCGCCACCAGACCACCTTCGCTCACGACAGCCAAGACGGGGACCGACCGGCCCGCCGTGCTCAACAGCCGGCAAAGGCCACGGGCCGACGACAAATCGGTGCGCGCGTCCACCAGCACGGCGTCCGCAGTCCCAGCCTCGAGCAACGAGGACGGTTCCGCCGGTGCCGTCCGGACGGTGTGGGGAAGGAGCGACAACGACGGCAGGACCGGGTCGGGATGCAGCTCCGAGGTAAGCAGTAATAGCTCCAACTAGCCCCTCCAGCTCGGGGGAACGGCATCTTCCACAATTCGCAACGCAACAACGCGTTAGTTGCCAGGCCACCTAACGATAACTTGCCACCTGCCATTTTTGCGTGGTGACGATGCAGTGTGAGCCCCGCCACCCGGGCGGTCCGCGACACGGCGCGCAGGGGGTTACGCGACAATATGCGGGTGCGCAAGGTCCTGATCGGGGTGGCGGCAGCGGCGATCGCCGTGGCCGCGGCTGTGCTCGGTGCGGTTGTTGTCGACTACGGAAGCAGCATCTACGCCGAATACCGGCTGTCCTGCACCGTGCGCAAGGCGGCCAATCTGAGGTCCGACCCGTTCGTGGCCATCGTGGCGTTTCCCTTCATCCCGCAGGCCATGCGCCACCACTACAACCAGGTGGAGATCAAAGCCAACGCCGTCGACCATGCAACGGTCGGCAAGGCCACCCTCGAAGCCACGATGTACGCGGTCGATCTGACCCACGCGTCTTGGCTGATCGAACCCGCTGCGAAGCTGCCGGTGGGCAAACTGGAGAGCCGCATCATCATCGGCTCGACCCACCTGGGCCGTTATATGGGCATCAGCGACCTGATGGTCGAGGCGCCGCCGAAGGAGACCAACACCGCCACCGGCGGCGTCACCGCGTCGGGCATCTCCGACAGCCACGGTCTGGTGTTCAGCGGCACCCCCCACTCGGCCAACTTCGAGCACCGGGTGAGCGTCTCGGTGGACCTTTCCATCGCCCCGGACGACCAGTCGACGCTGGTGATCACGCCGACCGGCGTCTTGACCGGGGCGGACACCGCGGATCAAGCCGTTCCGGATGACAAGCGGGATGCGGTGCTGCGCGCCTTCACCACCAGGGTGCCCAACCAGCGGCTCCCGTTCGGGGTGGCACCGAAGACCGAGGGCGCGCGCGGCTCAGACGTGATCATCGAGGGCATCAGTTATGGAGCGACCGTCGATCTGGACGGTTTCAAGCAGTCGTGACCCCGGCATCGCCGACGGCTTTCGGTCCGCGGGGCAACCGCCGCTGGATTTGATCGCTGAACGTCATTCGGTAAGCTAGCCGACGTGCTAGCCCGCATTGAGCCCCTGCTCACCCAACGCCGCGCAGTCGATCTGTGCCGCACCGCGGGCTGTTGCTGTCGCTGTAGCTGCTGAGTCGCCGCGCACTTTCGCGTCGCACTCGGAGCAGCCCCGGAACGTTACCGTGGCCCGTCTCCCGTCGTTCCCTCAGCAACAGGCGTATCCAGGAGTAGCACCGTGCCGATCAGCAACACCACCCAGCCAGACACCGTCGACGTGCGCGGTCCGCGGTTTGCAGCCTGGGTTACCACCGCAGTCCTGGTGATCACCCTCGCCGTGTCCGCCGCCAGTCCCCTGGCGGCGGCGGTCATTCTGGGGGTGCAGGCCATTGTCTTCGCCGTCGGCGCCGCGGGCGGCCCGCGCAAGCATCCCTATGGGCGGATATTCGCCCTAGTCGTGGCACCCCGGCTCGGCCCCGTCACCGAGCGGGAACCGGTCGCACCGCTGAAGTTCGCGCAACTCGTCGGCCTGATCTTCGCGCTCGTGGGCGTCGTCGCGTTCGCCGCGGGCGCCTTCTTGGTCGGCGTCATCGCCACCGCCGGGGCGCTCGTCGCCGCCTTCCTGAATGCCGCCTTCGGCATCTGCCTGGGTTGCCAGCTCTACCCACTGGTTGCGCGTTTCCGAGGAGCCGCGCGCACCACATGACCTGTTCATAGAAAGCGATCGAAAGGATCCCCCGCATGGCACGCTCCGACGTCCTGGTCTCCGTGGACTGGGCCGAGAGCAATCTCGACGCAGCCGGCGTCGTCTTCGTCGAAGTCGACGAGGACACCAGCGCCTACGACACCGGCCACATCCCCGGCGCGATCAGGCTGGACTGGCGTTCCGACTTGCAGGACCCGGTGAAGCGGGACTTCGTCGACGCGCAGCAATTCTCGAAACTGCTCAGCGAACGCGGCATCTCCAACGACGACACCGTGATCCTCTACGGCGGCAACAACAACTGGTTCGCCGCCTACGCCTACTGGTACTTCAAGCTGTACGGCCACGACAAGGTCAAGCTGCTCGACGGCGGCCGCAAGAAGTGGGAACTCGATGGGCGCGCACTGTCCAGCGACACGGTCACCCGGCCGGCAACCTCTTACACCGCCGCCGCGCCGGACAACAGCATCCGGGCGTTCCGCGACGAGGTCATCGCTGCCATCAACGCCACGAACCTGGTCGACGTGCGTTCACCCGACGAGTTCTCCGGCAAGATCCTGGCGCCGGCGCATCTGCCGCAGGAGCAGAGCCAGCGGCCCGGCCATATTCCCGGCGCGATCAACGTGCCGTGGAGCAAGGCCGCCAACGAGGACGGGACCTTCAAATCCGACGAGGAGCTGGCCAAGCTCTACGCCGACGCCGGACTGGACGGCACCAAGGAAACGATCGCGTACTGCCGCATCGGGGAGCGTTCGTCGCACACCTGGTTCGTGCTCCGGGAATTACTCGGCCACAAAAACGTCAAGAACTACGACGGAAGTTGGACGGAATACGGCTCCCTGGTGGGTGCCCCGATTGAGTTGGGAAGCTGATATGTGCTCTGCCCCGAAGCAAGGAGTGACGTTGCCCGCCAGCGTCGACTTGGAGAAGGAAACGGTGATCACCGGCCGGGTCGTGGACAGCGACGGCCAGGCGGTGGGTGGCGCGTTCGTCCGCTTGCTCGACTCGTCGGACGAGTTCACCGCCGAGGTCGTCGCGTCGGCCACGGGCGACTTCCGGTTCTTCGCGGCGCCGGGGTCCTGGACGCTGCGGGCGTTGTCGGCCGCCGGCAACGGGAATGCCGTGGTGAGCCCGTCGGGCGCGGGGATCCACGAGGTGGACGTCAAGATCGCCTGAGACCCCGACTGCCCTGACCGCGACCTCCCGCGGCGAATAGACTTGTCCCCGTGGTGCTCTTCTTCGAGATCATGCTGGTCGTCGCCGTCGTGGTGATCTCATGGTTCGCGCTGTACACGCTGTACCGGCTCATCACCGACGAATCGTGACCTCTGACGAACCGGGTTCTTCTGCGAGCTCCGGCGATCGCGCGGTGGCCGCCGCCGCTGAGCGCGCCAAGCTGACCGCCGGCCGCAACATTCCCGCCTTCGACGACCTGCCGTTTCCCGCCGACACCGCCAACCTGCGTGAAGGCGCCAACCTGAATGACGCATTGCTGGCGCTGCTGCCGCTCGTTGGTGTGTGGCGCGGAGAAGGCGAGGGTCGAGGACATGACGGGGACTACCGGTTCGGGCAGCAGATCGTCGTCTCGCACGACGGCGGCGACTACCTGAATTGGGAATCCCGCTCGTGGCGCCTCAGCGACACGGGCGAATACCAGGAGCACGCCTTGCGGGAAACGGGCTTCTGGCGCTTCGTCAGCGACCCCGATGACCCGAGCGAATCACAGGCCATCGAGTTGCTGTTGGCCCACTCCGCCGGGTACGTCGAACTGTTCTACGGACGGCCCCGCACCCAGTCGTCGTGGGAGCTGGTGACCGATGCGCTGGCCCGCAGCCGATCGGGTGTGCTGGTCGGCGGCGCCAAACGGCTCTACGGAATCGTCGAGGGCGGCGACCTGGCCTACGTCGAGGAACGTGTGGACGCTGACGGCGGCCTCGTTCCACACCTTTCGGCGCGGCTCTCGCGGTACGCCGGATAGCCGCCGACCTGTTGCCCGCCTGGGTAACTCGGCGGTGCGCACCGGCCCGCAATCATTGCTTTCGGCCTACCTTTTGCGTGTACTGTTCGACGTCCGAACAGCCGATACCGCGCGAAGGGAGATCGGCGGATGCGTCCCACGAGGGCACCCTCGCCCACGTTGCGCTGGGGCCTAACCGCGGTCGGTGTGCTGCTCATCGTGTACCTAAGTGTCCTGGACCTGTGGCCCTCGATCACCGACGCGCTGCCACCGGCCCTCGGCTGGTTCGGCCGACCCGGATCGATGCCCACGCTCGCGATCGTCGTGGCCGTGCTGATCGCGGCGTGCGTACTGACCTTCCGCTCCGACAACAGCCACCGAGTGGTGGGCGTTTCGTTCACCGTGATCGCCGTCCTCATCGGCATGAGCGCGATCCTGGGCCTGACCTCGTATTGGGGATGCCACGACGCCAACCATCCCGCTTTCTTCACGCCACTGATGGCGACGGCCAGTCTGGTCAAGGGCGGCACCGGCGACTTCTCGGTGAGTGGGCGAACCTGCCCGAGCCCCACGCCGGTCGGCCTGGAACTGGCCCGCATTGCAGCACTTTCGGCGATCTTCACCGGATTGGGGGGCGTCGTGGTGGGGGTCTTCCGGGCCCAGGTGGACCGGATGCGGGCAAACCTCGCTGACTCCGTCACCGCCATCGTCGGCATCGACGGCGACACCCAGTCAATCGTCAGCGGGGTCGCGCGGACGCTGGACCGGCGCAGCACGCTGGTCGTCATCACCGGCGCCAGCGATGACCGGGTGCAGCGGGCACGCAGGCAGGGCGCCCGGGTCGTCCTGGTGGACTTCAACAACCCGTCCACCCTGGTGTCGCTGCGGCTGTGGCGCCACCTGTCCCGCCTCTACCTGATGGCGCCCGATCCGGCGATCAACCTGTTGTGGCTGGAGCTGATCGGCCGCCGGCTCGACGAGGTCGCCCACAAACGGCGGTTGCCGCTGATCGTGCGGATGGACGACCCCTGGCTGGCCCAGGCCTGGCGGGCCCAGCAGTTCGGCGGGTCGGACATTCGGTGGGCGGCCGACGTGGTCGGCAAGTATGAGGTGACCGCGGCCAGGCTACTCGACGGCATCATCGCAACTGGGCGAACGAAGCGGGTATTCGTCTGCGGCACTTCACAATTGACCCTGGCACTGTGCGCGGACCTGACCCAACGCGCCCTGGAACGCGACTTCTACACGCCGCCGGGCGCGGTGCCGTTGCCCGCGCTCACCCTGGTCGAAAGGGACGCCCCGGAGTACTTGGCGGATCACGAGTTCTACCGGCAGCAGGCCGGATTCATGTCGGAGGGGCCGACCATCGATGCCACCGCCGAGGCGCCGACGGTGCCGACCATGCTGAAGCTGATCGGTGACGTCGACCACGCGACCAGCGCCGTGATCTTCGTGGACTCCCATGCCGCCACGACCGCGGCGAGGCTGGCGGCCCGCTTCCCCGAGATGCCGATCTACGCCTCGGACCTCAACACCAGCATCACTGACGACTCGGTTCAGGTCGTCGGCCGGTTGCAGTCCTACTCGCTGGTGCTGGACACCCAGGAGGGGCAGGTGCAGGACGCCTGGGAGCGAGCGGCGAGGTTGATCCACGAGCGGTATGTCTCGACGATCGACGCGGACGCGCCACGGTCTCCGGCCGCCATGCCCTGGGCCGAGCTCAACGAGTTTTATCGGGGGTCCAACCGGCGTCAGGTGCGCAACGCGCTGTGGATGGTGGAGCAGATCGCGGGGCACACCTGGAATACGTGGGGCAGCTTGCCCGCCCAGCTGTCCGGCAACGAAATGGCGGGACTGCCTCCCTTGGAGCAGCTGGCCCTGATGGGCTTCGACCAGTATTCGGCGATGAGCATGGCCCGCGCCGAGCACGAGGATTGGTGCCGCTACTACCGCCGCAACGGCTGGAAATTCGGTTCGCCGCGCGACGATTCGCGCAAGATCCACAACAAGCTGGTCGACTGGGTGGTCGTCGAGAGCGATCCGGAGCTGCTCAATGCCGCGGTGCGCAGCCTGGCGGCCACGTTGTGGAGCCTGCGCCGGCTTGGCTTCCGGTCGCGCCCGCTCTGGCGGTCCTTCACCCGGGTGGGGACGGTGGCCGCCGAACAACGAAGCGCCCCATGGACGTGGACGTCGGATTCGGGGCACACCATGCGCGCCGACGCCGGCGACTGGGCGATCCAGGAAGACGGCAGGGTGTGGTCGGTTCGCGACGACATCTTCAGGGATTCCTACGAACCGGCCGGTGACGGGCGCTGGCAGCGCAAAGGGCGGGTCCAGGCCCGTCCTGCCTACCCGGGCGAGACGGTAAACACCTTGGAAGGGCCGACAACCGCGGCGGAGGGCGACTGGGTCATCCGGGGATCCACCGGCGAGCAGTGGCCGGTTCCCGGTACCGAATTCGCGCGTCGCTATGCCGAGTTCCACCCTCCCGAGGACGCTTCGGCGGTTGGCGGCGCCCAAGGTTAAGTTTTAGCCGTCGCACCCCGAATAGCCGTGAATTTGCGCCGTCTGACATCGTCCGACACTGATACGGTATCGGCGCATGCCCAATAGCCGCGTGCGCCGATTTCGCCGTTCGTTTGCTACGCCTCCCCGTAGGAGACCGTGATGCCGCTGTTCATCAGCTACTCGAGCCAAGACAGGGCGGCGGTGGACGCCCTGACGGCCGCGCTTCGGCGCGCGCAGCAACAAGTTTGGTTCGACCAAGAGCTCGGCGGCGGCGAGTCGTGGTGGAACAAGATCCTCGAGCAGGTCCGCTCGTGTGACGTGTTCATCGTTGCGCTGTCCAACAACTGGCTGCAGTCCAAGCCCAGCCAGGCCGAGTTGCGCTACGCGAGGGCGCTGAACCGGCCGATCCTTCCCGTGCGCATCGGTGACGTCGACAGCATGCGCGTGAATCCCCTTGCCGCATTGCAGATCATCGACTACCGGGAACCGACCGTCGACGCCGGCATCCAACTCGTTACCGCGGTACACGCGCTGCAAAGCAAGCCGGTGCCGTTGCCGGACCCGCTGCCCGAAGAACCGCCCGTCCCGTTCGGGTACATCACCCGGTTGGGCGACACTCTCGCCGAAAAAGAACTCAGCCCGCAGGCGCAGACCCAGCTTTTGATCGAACTCAGGCAGGGACTCGACGAGGACGGCGACGATCCCAGCGCCCGCGGCGACATCGGGCAACTGTTGCGCATGCTGCGCCTGCGCCACGACGTCACCTACCGCACCCGCACCGAAATCGACAACGTGCTGGCCGAGATCGAGGCCAAGGACGGCAAGCCCGACGCCGCGATCACGACCGAGGCGCAGGCCGCGGCCGCAGCGCAGCCCGCCGCCGCGGCCCCAGCCGGCGGCCCGGCCGCCAGGGCCGCGGCGCCAGAGCCGGTGGGCGGATCCAGCAAGCGGCTGCTCATCATCGGCGGCGCCGCCGTGGCGGTGATCGCGGCGATCGCGATCGTCTTCGTACTCACCACGCAGGGCGGCAAGACCAAATCCGCCCCGAAGGCCGGCACCGGCCCGAATTCGACTCAGACCGCCGCCAACCCAGCGCCAAGTGTCCCGGATTCCGGGAATGCCTCGAAGCTGGACTCCTATCTCCTCGGCCCCGCGGAGGTCGGTGCGGTCGTGGGCGACCCGAACCTGGTGGTTTCCGACAAGGCCGCGCAGCTGCGCAACTTCCGGCCGGCGCTGTCCAACCCGGATTGCAAGGGCGTGTTCGAACCCATCGAAGAATCGGCCTATAAGGGTGCGGACGGTTACACCGGGCTGAGTGGCCAAGCCGTGCACACCCCCGGCGAGAACCAGGCTCACCGCGTCTACGAAGCGGTCGTACAGTTTTCGTCGCCCGACAAGGCGACCGCGTTCGTGCAGGCGTCCGCGGATAGGTGGAAGGCCTGCGCGGGCCAATCGATCACGTTGACCTTCAACGGCAAGTCCAGCGAGTGGAAGTTCGGTGACGTCACCGGGGCCGTGCCGAAAATCTATCAAGGGCGGACGCAGGCGGACGGAACCCGCGCCTGCCATCACGCGCTGCACGCGGCGTCGAGTGTGGTCGTGGACCTCTTGGTGTGCGGGCCCGACGCCGAGAACGGTCAGGCGGGCAAACTCGCCGGCCAGATAGCCGCGAAGGTGAGCGAGTAACGGCTCCAGACATGGAGCGGCCCCCGAGCAAGGCTCCTGGTTGGACAGACCGGAAGCTCGGGGGCCGGGTGGCTACGGGGAATTCGCCAGCGCGCGTAAATCGCCGGCTCTTCGAAAGCCACTGCTGCTAGCGCGCAGCCACCTCACATGTCCATGAAGCTATCAATTTCTCGGACCACCTCCCTTCTTGTGTACGGCCGACCGTACCCGCGATTCCGCAAGCCGACAACACAATTCAGCGCTTAGCGATCACTGACGATCGCCGAGTCGACCAGTGCGGCGAATTCGGCGGCCAGCGGAGACCGGGGCAGCGGCCGACCGTCGAGGGTGTGTACGCGGGCGGCCAACGTCATACTTGAGACCAGCCAGATCCCTTGCGCCGCATTGAGATCGGCGAGCCGCAACGCGCGATAGTCGCAGTCGTAGCCCTTGTCCCGCGCCACCTCGAAGAGGGCCTGCTGCGTAGTGCCACGCAAAATCGGATACCACGGCGGCGGTGTCAGCAGGCACAGGTTCCCGCCTGCCGCGGTTTCGTCAGCGGCCGCGATCACCACCGTCGAGCGCGGTCCTTCCAGGATGTAGCCATCCGAGCTGACGAAGATCACGTCACCGGCCCCTTGCCGGGCGGCATGACGCAAAGCCGCCATGTTGACCGCGTAGGACAGCGTCTTGGCGCCGGCGAGCAGCCACGGCATCGCGCCGGCACCGCCCGAGGGCAGTCCGCGGTCCAACGTCACCGCGGCCAGGCCCTCGCGCCGAACCGCCGTCACTCGTTCGGGGACGGCGTTGACCATCACATAGGTGGTCGGCGTCGTCCCGCCCTCCCGGCCGCGGCTGTAGATCAGCCGCATCGCGCCTTCGTCAGCGGTGTCCGCGACCCACTGCCGAGTGGCCAGGTCGATCGCATCGCGCCAGCTCGGCAGGTCCGGCTCGGGCAGGTCCATCAGCCTCGCCGACTGGGTCAGCCGCTGCAGATGGGACTCGACCAGACAGGGCCTGCCGTCGCGGACCAGCAGCGTCTCGAAGATGCCGTCGCCGCGAACCGCCGCCAAGTCGTCGGCGTGCAGCAGCGGCGCGTCCGGCGGATGAATCGCGCCGTCCAGCGTGACGATCACACCCGCCTGGCCTGCCATGAAGGTAAAGCCTAGCCGCGAATGTGAGGGTGGCCGCACGCTCCGCGGACGAGACACCAGGGGGTCCGTAGAGTTGACGTGTGTCTCGCGCCGGCGACGATGCAGTGGGGGCACCTCCCGCTTGCGGGGGACGTAGCGATGAGGAGGAGCGGCGCACATGAACGCAGTTCCTGCACCCGATGCCGGACCCGACGCGGGCGCCGTCTGGCATTACGGCGATCCCCTGGGCGAACAGCGCGCGGCCGAAACCGCTGCAGTCGTGGTGGACCGCTCAAACCGCGCAGTCCTCACCCTGACCGGTGGTGACCGCCAGAAGTGGCTCCACAGCATCTCCACCCAGCACGTCAGCGACCTTTCCGAGGGCGCCAGCACGCAGAACCTCAGCCTCGACGGTCAGGGCCGCGTCGAGGACCACTGGGTCCAAACCGAACTCGGCGGCACCACCTACCTGGACACCGAACCCTGGCGCGGCGAACCGCTACTGGAATACCTGCGCAAGATGGTCTTCTGGTCTGATGTCACCCCGGCTGCCGCCGACATGGCGGTGCTTTCGCTGTTGGGCCCGCGCCTGTCCGACCGGGCGGTGCTCGACGCGCTCGGCGTGGACGCCCTGCCCGCCGAGCTGACGGCGATCCCGGTGGCCGGCGGGGGCTTTGTGCGGCGGATGCCCGGCGGCCCCGCCGGCCAGATCGAACTGGATTTGGTGGTCCCGCGCGGCGAGTCCGCCGGCTGGCAGAAACGTTTGGTCCAGGCGGGCCTGCGACCCGCGGGGGTCTGGGCGTACGAAGCGCACCGGGTGGTGGGGCTGCGCCCGCGATTGGGCGTCGACACCGATGAGCGCACAATTCCGCACGAGGTGGGGTGGATCGGCGGCCCCGGCGAGGGCGCCGTCCACCTGGACAAGGGCTGTTACCGGGGGCAAGAGACCGTCGCGCGGGTGCACAACCTCGGTAAACCACCCCGGATGCTGGTGCTGTTGCACCTCGACGGTTCGGTCGAGCGGCCGTCGACGGGTGACCCGGTGGTCGCCGGCGGTCGCGCGGTCGGTCGCCTTGGCACCGTGGTGGACCACGTGGACCTCGGGCCGGTGGCCCTGGCGCTCATCAAGCGCGGGGTGCCGGCGGACACGGAATTGGCGACCGGCCCGCAGGCTTCGGTGGCTGCGGTGATCGACGCCGATTCGCTGCCACGCACGGAACAGATCGGCGCGGGACGCCTGGCCGTTGAACGCTTGCGGGGCGGTGCGAGATAATTGTGAATGACGTCCGCCACAGCGGCAGGGGGCACCGACGCCCAACCGTAAGGCACGGTAAACTGTCGGCAGGACAATAACGACACCAGGAGATCGGAGCCGCCTGATTCGGGCCGCTCCGTTATTGCGCGAGGGGGTTCCCCCATGGGCCGCGGCCGGGCTAAGGCAAAGCAGACCAAGGTTGCTCGAGAACTCAAATACAGTTCCCCGCAGACCGACTTCCAGCGGCTACAGCGCGAGCTGGCAGGAACGGATGCCGACGACTCCACCGGACTGGAGGACGACAGCGTCGCCGACTCCTGGGCAGACACCGACGACTGGCGTCGCTAAGACTCACGCCGCTGTGCCGCTGCCATTCGCTTCGACACGGCGCTAGCCCGGCTCCCGCCCTTTAAAATCTCGGGTGCTGCCCGACGAGCTTTGCCCGCGGGCCTTCTTTACCGCCTTTGCAGACGGTTCCCAACACCCAGCAGTCCAAGTGCCGGGCGGTCAAGATGGCCAGGGCCCGGTCGGTGTCCTCGGGGGCGACGACGGCGACCATGCCCACGCCCATGTTGAACGTCTTCTCCATCTCCTCGCGCGCCACCCGGCCACGCTGGGCGATCATGGCGAACACCGGTGCGGGCGTCCAGGTCCCGCGGTCGATCTCGGCGACCAGGCCGTGCGGGATGACGCGTTGCAGGTTGCCGGCCAGCCCGCCGCCGGTGACATGGCAGAACGTGCGGACATGGGTTTCGGCGGTCAACGCCAGGCAGTCTTTGGCGTAGATCCGGGTGGGTTCCAACAGCTCTTCACCCAGCGTGCGGCCGAACTCCTCGACATAACCCGCCAGGTTCATCCGGTCGATCTCGAGCAGCACCGTGCGGGCCAGGGAGTAGCCGTTGGAATGCAGGCCGGAGGAGCCCATCGCGATGATGGTGTCGCCGGGTTTGACGCGTTCGGGACCCAACACGTCGTCGGCCTCGACGACGCCGATACCGGTTGCCGAGATGTCGTAGTGGTCCGGTTCCATCAGGCCGGGGTGCTCGGCCGTTTCCCCGCCCAGCAGCGCGCAGCCGGCGCGCACGCACCCCTCGGCGATACCCGCCACGATCGCGCTGAGGCGTTCGGGCACCGTTCGGCCCACCGCGATGTAGTCCTGCAGGAAAAGCGGCTCGGCGCCGCACACCACGAGGTCGTCGACCACCATCGCGACCAGGTCCAGGCCGACGGTGTCGTGCTTGTCCATCGCCTGGGCGACCGCCAGCTTGGTTCCCACACCGTCGGTGGACGCCGCCAGCAGCGGTTCGCGGTAATCGTTGCGCAACGCGAACAGCCCGGCGAACCCACCTAGGCCGCCCCGCACCTCGGGCCTGGTGGCCTTCGTCGCCAGCGGCTTGAACATTTCAACGGCGCGGTCGCCCGCCTCAATGTCCACCCCGGCCGAGGCGTAGGTGATGCCGTGGGTGCCCGGGCTTCGTCCGGGGCTTTTTCCGGGATCCGTCATCGCGATAAAGGCTACCGGGCGCCGCCGACCGCCGTTATCAAACCGTCTTGGAAGGGGCGCGCCGGACGTCCGTCAGTGGACGATCGGCACTTCGTCGGGTGCCAGATCGTCGAGACCGGCTCCGCGGGCGGCGTTGGTGAGCATGTGCTCGATGACGTTCTTGCCCAAAGCCGTCTCCTCGGGCAGTTCGATCGGATACTTGCCGTCGAAGCAGGCGGTGCAGAGCCGCGACGCGGGTTGCTCGGACGCCGCCACCAGGCCGCGCAGCGAGATGTAGCCGAGGGTGTCCGCGCCGATGGCATGCCGCACCGCCTCGAGTATCTCCTCTTTGTCCTGCACGGCGTTGGCGATCAACTCGGCCGGCGACGGGAAGTCGATGCCATAGAAGCAGGGCCACTTCACCGGCGGCGACGCGATCCGCACGTGGACTTCGACGGCGCCGGCCTCGCGCAGCATGCGCAGCAGCGCGCGCTGGGTGTTCCCCCGCACGATCGAGTCGTCGACGACGATGAGCCGCTTGCCGCGGATGACCTCGCGAAGTGGGTTGAGCTTCAACCGGATACCGAGCTGGCGGATGGTCTGGGACGGCTGGATGAAGGTCCGCCCGACGTAGGCGTTCTTCATCAGGCCCTGCCCGTACGGAATGCCGGACTCCTGCGCGTATCCCACCGCGGCCGGGGTGCCCGACTCCGGGACCCCGATCACCAGATCGGCGTCGACCGGGCATTCACGGGCCAGCCGGCGACCGATCTCCACCCGGGTGGCGTGCACGGACCGGCCGGCGATCGTGCTGTCCGGACGCGCCAGGTAGACGTATTCGAAGACGCAGCCCTTGGGGGTGGGGTTGGCGAAACGCGTGGAGCGCACCCCGTCGGCGTCGATCGCGAGCAGCTCGCCCGGCTCGATGTCGCGTACGAACGACGCGCCGACGATGTCGAGGGCCGCCGTTTCGGAGGCCACCACCCAGCCGCGATCCAGCCGTCCGAGCGAAAGTGGCCGCACCCCATGCGGATCGCGGCAGGCATACAGCGTGTTCTCGTCCATGAACGTCAGGCAGAACGCGCCGCGCACGGTTGGCAGCAGATCCAGGGCCGCCCGCTCCAGCGTGGAATCGGCCGCGCCGTGGGCTAGCAGCGCGCCCAAGATGTCGGAGTCCGTCGTGGCGGGGGCGGGGGCACGCCGGGCGATCAGTCCCGCGTCGCGGGCGCGGGCGGCCAGCTCGGCGGTGTTGACCAGGTTTCCGTTGTGCCCCAGAGCGACGCCGGTGCCGGCGGCGGTGTTGCGGAACACCGGTTGCGCGTTCTCCCAAGTGGTGTCGCCCGTGGTGGAGTAGCGGCAATGCCCGATGGCCACATGGCCCGGCATTGCCGCGAGCGTCTGCTCGTCGAACACCTGGCTGACCAAGCCCAAGTCTTTGAAGACGAGGACCTGCGATCCATCGGCGACGGCGATACCCGCGGCTTCCTGCCCGCGATGCTGCAGGGCGTACAAGCCGTAATAGGTGAGTTTTGCGACGTCCTCGCCCGGGGCCCAAACCCCAAAGACACCACACTCTTCACGAGGCGAGTTCAGGTCCTGCTCGGGTTCCTGGACGGTCACGATTGGGCGGCTCCCTGGGGAACGATTGGTGACGTAACGGAGTCTACGGGTCCGACGCCCGCGACCGCGAATTAGCAGCGCGTGTTGGGCGGCGAAAATTCCCGCATCCGACCCTAAACCTGCAGTTCAGAGTTGTCATTCAGCCGACACCGAACAAGGGCAGACAGTGTTCGATCTCACCCGTCCGAGCGCCGGAAAGGCTCAGCGCACCGGCGTCCTTCGCGTCCTGGAAGGACAGCATCCCGGTCGCCAGCAGCAGCCACGTCCGCGGATCGGTCTCCACCACGTTGGGAGGCGTGCCCCGGGTGTGCCTCGGCCCGGCGACGCATTGCACCGCGACAAACGGCGGGATACGCACCTCGACGCTGGCGCCGGGCGCCACGGCGGCCAGAGTGCGGGCGGTGAGCCGGACGGCCGCGGCCAGGCCCTCGCGGTCGGGGGCCGGCAGGGATTCGTCGCGCAACCAATCCGCCACCGCCAACACGGCCTGCCGAGTCTTTGCCGGATCGGCCTTTTCACGGGCGGCCATACCCTAGGGTCTCAAACTCATGGAGCGTCGTCGCCTGCGGCGCGGGCCACCGTACAAGACCGTCGGCCTCGTGACGATCATCGTCATGGGTTTGGCCGGGTCGCTCCTGTACCTACAGTTCCGTGGCGACCTCACGCCGACGACGAAGCTCACCATGGTCGCCACCCGGGCCGGACTGGTGATGGATCCGGGATCCAAGGTCACCTACAACGGGGTGCAAATCGGCAGGGTGGCGAGCATTTCCGAGATCACCCGCGACGGCAAGCCGGCCGCCAAGGTGGTCCTTGATATCACCCCCCGGTTCGTCCCGATGATCCCGGCCAACGTGGCGGCCGCCATCAAGGCGACCACGGTCTTCGGCAACAAATACGTCGCGTTGAACTCGCCGCCTCAGCCCGCGACCCAAGCGATCACACCGTCGACCGTGATCGATGCGAGGTCGGTGACGACCGAATTCAACACCGTGTTCGAAACACTCATCTCGATCGCCGAGAAAGTCGATCCGGTCAAGGTGAATCTGACGCTCAGCGCGGCCGCGCAAGCCCTGACGGGATTGGGCGACAAGTTCGGCGAATCTGTGGTCAACGGCAACACGATCCTCGACGACGTGAATCCCCAGATGCGCGAAATCCACGCCGACATTCAGCAGTTGGCCGCGCTCGGTGACACGTACGCCAACGCCTCGCCGGACTTGTGGGACGCGCTCGACCACGCGGTGACCACGGCGCGTGCGCTCAACCGCCAGCAAGCCGACCTGGACGCGGCGCTGCTGGCGGCGGCCGGACTGGGCGGCACGGGCGCCGACGTATTCGGTCGCGGCGGACCGTACCTGGCGCGGGGGGCCGCCGATCTGGTCAGCTCCAGCCAGCTGCTCGACGAGTACAGTCCGGAAATCTTTTGCACCATCCGCAATTTCAATGAAGTCGGACCCAAGATCCACAACGCCCTCGGCGACAACGGCTACTCGCTGGGTGCCCACGCCGCGGGCGCAATCGCCGGGGCACCCAATCCGTACATCTGGCCGGAGAATCTGCCCCGGACCAACGCCAGGGGCGGCCCCGGCGGCCTGCCGGGCTGTTGGCAGACGATCACCCGGCAGCTGTGGCCGGCGCCGTTTCTGGTGATGGACACCGGCGCAAGCATGGCCCCCTACAACCACTTCGAACTCGGCTCACCACTTTTCGTCGAGCATGTGTGGGGTCGGCAACTGGGCGACTACACCATCAACCCGTGACGCCGCACGCCCAGCGCGGCGATCGCGCCGGCCTCGTTGATGGCCAAGTGCACCAACATGGGCGCGGCGATGCTGCCGGAACAGTCTGCCAGCCAACCGAATAACCAGCCCGCGATGCCCGTCACCAAAACGGTGCCCACCACCGGGTCACCCGCCGACCTCGCGTCCGCGACGTGGGAGAGCCCAAAGCACGCCGCTTGCAACAACCTTCCACCCGACCTGCCGCACGCCCCGGAAGCGGCGACGGTCAGCGCGGCGCGAAACGCGGCCTCCTCGGCCCAGACGGTCCCGACGGGGATGCGCAGCAGCAACCAGCCGGACACCGATCCGGGCGGCTCCCGCTCGGCCATCGATGCCCGCACCGAAGGCACCGCCGTCGTCGCCGCGATCACGCTCGCCGCCGCCGCGCCGGTCGCCGACCCAAGCCGCAGCCCCGCCCACAGCCGCGGCGGAGATAAACCCAGCGGAGCACGCGTCACCAGCACCAGCAGGCCGGCCGCACCCGCCTGCACCGCGGCGCGCCAGGCCGTGGGCAGTCGCGGGCCGACGAAGCTCCAGCCAACCAGGGCGGCGGCCAAAGAGAACGCTTCCGCCCGGCGAAAACCGGTTCGGCCCATCAGGATTCGCCGCTAGGGCTCATCCGAAGAGGCGGGGCAGCACCGCCTCGGACGTCTCGCGCAGTTCCTCGAGCGACACGGTGAACAGGCCCTGAACCTCCACCCCGTCCGAGGCCTGATCGACGACGCCGATGCGCACCGGGGGCAGCCCCCGCGCCTCACACATCGCCCGGAACCGGCTCTCCTCGGTACGCGGCACCGCCACCAAAACCCGGCCCGCCGACTCGGAGAACAACGTGACGAACGGATCGGCACCCTCGGGAAGCACGATGCGGCAACCGGTTTCGCCCGCCAGGGCAGCCTCCACGATCGCCTGCGCAAGCCCGCCCTCGGACAGGTCGTGCGCCGCGGACACCAGCCCGTCGCGGGAGGCCGCGGTCAGCACCTCGGCCAATAACTTTTCGCGCGCCAGATCGACCGCGGGCGGCAGCCCACCCAGGTGGTCGGCCGTCACCTGCGCCCAGATGGACCCGTCGAGTTCATCGCGCGTATCGCCCAGCAGCATCAGGGCCTCGCCCGGTTCGCCGCCCAGACCGGTTGGGATGCGCCGGCCGACATCGTCGAGCACACCGAGCACACCGACCACCGGCGTGGGCAGAATCGCCGCCGACCCAGTCTGGTTGTAGAAGCTGACGTTGCCGCCGGTGACCGGAATGCCAAGGGCCGCACAACCATCGGCCAGCCCTCGCACCGCCTGAGAGAACTGCCACATCACCCCGGGATCTTCCGGAGAGCCGAAATTGAGGCAGTTGGTCACCGCGACCGGGGTGGCGCCGGTGACGGCGACGTTGCGGTAGGCCTCAGCCAGCGCGAGTTGGGCTCCGACATAGGGGTCGAGCAGCGTGTAGCGCCCCGACGCGTCAGTCGACAATGCGATGCCGCGGCCGGTGGTTTCGTCGACGCGGAGCACACCGCCATCGGCGTGCTCGGCCAGCACGGTGTTGCCGCGCACGTAGCGGTCGTACTGCTCGGTGATGAAGGCGCGGCTGCACAGGTGGGGGCTGCCCAGCAGTGCAAGCAAAGTCGCGCGCAGTTCCTCCCCGGTCGTTGGCCGCGGCAGGCTGGTGGACCGGTCGGCGTTCAGGGCATCCTGCGATTCGGGCCGTGCGACCGGCCGCTGGTACACCGGGCCCTCGTGCGCCACGGTGCGCGGCGGCACGTCGACGATCGTTTCGCCGCGCCAGGTGATCCGCAACCGGTCGCCGTCGGTGACCTCGCCGATCACCGTGGCCAGCACCTCCCATTTGCTGCAGACCGCCAAGAAGGCGTCCACGTTCTCCGGCGCCACCACCGCGCACATCCGCTCCTGCGACTCGCTGCAGAGCACCTCCGCGGGCGTCATGTCCTTGGCCCGCAACGGGACGAAGTCGAGCTCGATCGCCATCCCGCCGTCCCCGGCAGACGCTAATTCCGAGGTAGCGCAAGACAATCCGGCCCCACCCAGATCCTGGATGCCGATCACCAGGCCGCCCGCGTAGAGCTCGAGGCAGCACTCGATCAGCACCTTCTCCATGAAGGGGTCGCCCACTTGCACCGACGGGAGCTTCTTGCGGGACCCTTCGCTGTCGAAGGTTTCCGACGCCAGCACCGACACCCCACCGATGCCGTCGAGGCCGGTGCGCGCGCCGAACAGGATGATCTTGTTTCCGGTGCCCGAGGCGAACGCCAGGTGCAGGTCCTCCTGGCGTAACACGCCGACGCACAACGCGTTTACCAACGGATTGCCGGCGTAGCACGCATCGAAGACCGTCTCGCCGCCGATGTTGGGCAACCCGAGCGAGTTGCCGTAACCGCCGATGCCACGGACCACCCCGTCGACCACGCGGCGGGTGTCGGGCGCGTCGGCGGCGCCGAACCGAAGCTGGTCCATCACCGCGACCGGTCGGGCCCCCATGGCCATGATGTCGCGGACGATGCCGCCTACGCCGGTCGCCGCGCCCTGGTAGGGCTCGACGTAGGAGGGGTGGTTGTGGGACTCCACTTTGAAGGTGACTGCCCATCCGTCGCCGATGTCGACCACGCCGGCGTTTTCGCCGATGCCCGCCAGCATGCCGGCGCGCATGTCGTCGGTGGTGGTCTCGCTGAAGTAGCGCAGATGAACCTTCGACGACTTGTACGAGCAGTGCTCGCTCCACATCACCGAGTACATCGCCAGCTCGGTGTCGGTGGGTCTGCGGCCCAGGATCTCGCGGATCCGCTCGTACTCGTCCTCTTTGAGGCCCAGCTCGGCGAACGGCTGCGGCTGGTCGGGGCTGGCAGCGGCGTGCTCGACGGTGTCGGTCGCCTGGGTGCGGGCGCTCGTCCCGGAGACAGTCACGCCAGACAGTCTAGGGCGACGCCGCTATCGCCGTGGGGTCGCCGCGTGGCTATTGACCGACGACGCAGAAGACGTTGCCCTCCGGGTCGGCCAGCACCACCCAGCGAAAATTGTCACCGAACCTGTGCCGGCCGACCTCCGTGGCCCCGGCGGCCGTCAGCCGGGAGACCTCGGCGTCAACGTCGGCGGCACCGAAGTCGAGGTGCACGCGGTTTTTCCCGGGCGTGGGATCGGGCACCTTCTGGAATCCGAGCCGGGGTCCTTCCGACAAGCTCACTGCGGTGAACTCGTCGGCTAGCAATTCCTGCGTCGTACCCCCGAACTGCTCGGCCCACCATCCGGCCAGCATCGCGGGGTCGCTGCAGTCGAAAGTGATCATCTCCACGTTGAGCGCCATACCGCCAGACCTTAGGCCTCGGACTGACTCGGGTGAAAGGACTGCGCGCATCGCCGAGGCAACCCGGCGGTTAAGCGATTGTCAGGAAGTCGGCCATCATGGCCATGTCCTCGTGCTCGAGGTTGTGGCAATGCAGAAGGTAGGAGCCGGCGTAGTCGGTGAATCGGGTGAGGACTTCCACCGCCTCGGCCGGGCGGACGTCGACGGTGTCCTTCCAGCCCACGTCGAAACGTCCGGGTGCGCGGTTGTTGCGGGACAGCACTTGGAACGAGTTCAGGTGCACATGAACGGGATGGTGGAACTCGGTGATGAACCGCCAGATTTCCGTCGTGCCGGTCCTCGGGCGCGCCAGCGGCCGGCCCGGTTGATACGGCAGGTCGTTGATCGTCCATACCCCTCTTCTGCCTAGGCGGAAGAGGAAGGTCCGAGTGCCCACCACTTGCTCTCGGCTTAGGGGGGTGCTTGTGCTGAGCCGCTCGGGGACCGCCGAATCATCGGAACGATCGGTACCGACGATGTCGAACCGCATAACCTCGGCGGCGCTTCCGGTACCCAACAGGTTGAGGAGGCGCACGCTTGTTCCGCGTTGGTAGCGGCCGAAGTCGACCACGACCTCGAAGCGTTCGCCCGGAGCGATATCGATGGAGTCATGGCTTACCGGCCGCGCGAGCAATCCGCCATCACTGCCGATTTGCACCAGCGCCGACCCTCCGGGCGGCTGCGGGTCCAATTGCAGCCGGTAGCGACGGGCGTTGGATGCGTTGAGTAGCCGCAGGCGATAGCGGGCAGGATCGGTTTGCAGCACCGGCCATGGCGCACCGTTGACGAGGATGACGTCACCCAGGACGCCGTTCATGTAGTCGCCCGTCGCCCCACCGGACTCAGCGGCCGGGTACCGAAACGAACCATCGGCGGCGAACGCACGATCGGTGACCATCAGCGGGATATCCCGGAAGCCGCGAGGCAGCGGCAACGCGTCTTCCTCGTCGTCGTGAATCAGGTGAAATCCGGCTAGCCCGCGCCACACCGCGGCGCCGGTGTAGCCCATGCGGTGATCGTGGTACCACAACGTGGCGGCCCGCTGATCCATCGGATAAACGTATTCACGTTGTCCGACAACGGTATTGCGTGCCATTTCCATAGCGGCGGGTTGACCGGCCTGCGGCAGGATGAGATCGGTCGGGTACCCATCGTGGTCTGGCGGGGTGTGCCCGCCATGCAGATGTACCACCACCGGCACCGGCAGAGCGTTGCGGTGCCGCACGACGGTGCGTCGGCCGGACCGTGACGCGATAGTGGGGCCCGGGAAGCTCGTGTTGTAAGTCCATGCCGCAGTGGTTATCTCGGGCAGGATGCGCAACTGCGTGACCTGCTGTGTGATCTCGTAGTAGTCGGTGTGGGCATCGGTGCTGACTGGCGTCAACTGGTCCGGGATCGGCAGCGGGACTTGGTACCGGGCGGGAAGTTTGGTCTCACTGCGAATCAGCCGTCCCGACTCGGCGGAGCCCAGCAGTGCGTGCGACATTGGCCAGCTGGCGCCCACGACGCCGATCCCTGCCGCGGTGGCGCCCAACCGCAACGCGCTGCGCCGATTCACCGAGTCACATCCTGCTGTTCCGCGAGAGGGTGTGCGGTCAGCGGCAGACGCCAAACCGACGCGGTCAGCTGCAGGATTCCCGCAACGAGCAGGACCCCGAGTGGAACGTGCAGGCCCGTCAGCCGCAATTCACCCGAGGCGAACTCGGCGACGAAGAGAATTGTCACGAGCGTACCGACCGCTATCGGCCACCGCGGCCCGCCTGTCCTGCTGACGATCACCAGCGCAACCACCTGCACGACGGAGAGCAATGTGGTCACCCTGGCGCCGACCGAGTGCAGCATCAGTGCGTTGTACTGCCCGCCCAGGAAACTGCCGGCGAATGCGGCCTGGGCCACCGCCAGGATCGCCAACGTGGCGCTGGTAGCACGGGCGACTACCCGGGGCCAGCGTCGGCCGTGCCAGTTATCCGCTGTCATCGCGGCACACCCGCTCCGCCAAGGGTTTCGTCGACGCTGTTCTTCCGCCGGATTTGGTTGGCGTCGCGAAACCACCAGCCTGCGTACAGCTTGGCGCCTGTCATGGTTCTCCTTCGTCATGGGCGTCGGACATCCGTGCTCAGGAATGACGACGAGACGGCGCTGCGAAAAGTTACGGACGCAGTTGTAACTTTCTACGCCGACGATCCGTCCTTGAATTACGAGCTGCGAGTGGGCTTCGGTTACCACCTCGGCGGTGCCCCGTCACAGCCGATTCCACGCTCACCGCAACGGAATACACCAAGGAGAAGTGATGTCGAACCCGACGCCGCCCCGCTGGCTGAAGCCGATGAACAAGTTCATGATCGCGATGCAAAAGCTCGGCGTACCCACGGGACCGCCCATGGTATTGACGGTGCCGGGCCGCAAATCTGGGAAGCCACACAGCACGCCGATGACACCCTTCAGGCTGGACGGACAGCTTTTTGCCGTGGCCGGATTCCCCGGTGCAGATTGGGCACGCAATGCGCGCGCCGCCGGCGCCGGGACGCTGCGCAAGGGCCGAAAGGTGCGACGTGTCAGGATAACTGAGCTGACCGCCGAGCAAGCTCGCCCGGTGTTGCGGGAATACCCGAACGAAGTGCCGGTCGGTGTTGGCTTCTTGAAGCGCTCGGGCCTGGTGCGCCACGGCCATCCCGAAGAGGTCGAGGCGCTGGCCGGCCGGATCGCCGTGTTCCGGCTGGACCCCATTCCGGCGAGCTAACGCCGGACGATTCCGCTATAGGTCGACGAT
The DNA here is from genome assembly GCF_001665645.1 of Mycobacterium sp. 852002-30065_SCH5024008. Classification (NCBI taxonomy): domain Bacteria; kingdom Bacillati; phylum Actinomycetota; class Actinomycetes; order Mycobacteriales; family Mycobacteriaceae; genus Mycobacterium; species Mycobacterium sp. 852002-30065_SCH5024008. The sequence continues at coordinate 69,045 of NZ_LZSZ01000061.1, forward strand.
CCCCGGAAGCCACCAACATGTACACCGCTTACCTTGTCGTGACAATAATTGCCGTTGCCCTCGACGGATTTTCGGGCGTGAGCGCGCTCCTCCACTTCGCGCCCATCATTCCGCCCATGAGACGGGCCGGGGTTCCGCTGTCCTGGCTCAGATTTCCCATCGGCACCCTGAAAACCTTAGGTGCGCTCGGGCTTGTGGCCGGACTGTGGGTTCCAGCAATCGGCATCGCGGCCGCGGCCGGGCTAACCATCTTCTTTATCTGCGCGATGTACACCCACGTACTCGCCAACGATATTTCCGGTCAGTTCGTCTTCGCCGGGTTCCTGCTCACGCTCAACGCCGCGACCTTCGCACTCACCCTGATCGCCCACCCCGCTGCCGTTTAGGCCTGAGGAACCTCAGAATGACTCAGGCGAAAGGAACGCGCGCATCGCCGCCGAGTAGGTGCCTACGTCGTGGGCGCCCATCAACTCGCGCGCGGAGTGCATCGCCAGCTGCGCGGCGCCGATGTCGACGGTGGGGATGCCGGTCCGGGCCGAGGCCAGCGGCCCGATCGTCGACCCACAGGGCAGGTCGGCGCGGTGCTCGTAACGCTGCAGGGCAACCCCGGCCTGCTGACAGGCCAGCGCGAAGGGCGCGGCCGTGCGCCCGTCGGTGGCATAACGCAGGTTCGGGTGCACCTTGAGCACCGGCCCGGCGTTGACCTCGATGAGATGGCCGGGCTCGTGCCGCTCCGGATAGTTGGGGTGGGTGGCGTGCGCCATGTCCGCCGAGGCCAGCAATGACGCGGGCAGCCGACGCAGGAAGTCCTCCCGGGTGCCGCCGGCGGCGAGCACGATCCGCTCGAGGACGGTGCTCAACAGGTTGGACTGCGCACCGTGATCGGAAGACGAACCGACTTCCTCGTGGTCGAAAACCACCAGCACGGGCAGGACGCCCCGTGGCTCGGCAGCCAGCAGAGCCTCCATCCCCGCATAACAGCTGGCCTGGTTGTCCAGCCGGGGAGCGCTGAGCAGGTCGCCCTCGGCGCCGAGCACCGTCGATCGGGTGAGATCGTGAGTCATCAGGTCGGCGCCCAGCACGGCGGCCGGCGCAACCCCGGCGCGTTTCGCGACGAAGTCAATGAACGACCTGGCTTCGGCGCCGGCGCCCCAGACCGCGTTGACGTGTCGCTGGGGGTCCAGCGTCAGTGATTTGCGGTCCTCGGCCAGGTGAATGGCCAGCTGCGGTACCCGAAGGATCGGCTCGTCTATCCGGACCAGCCGGTGCTCGATCCCCGTGCCTTGATTCGAGTGCACCGATAACCGTCCGCTGATGCCCAGGTCGCGGTCCAGCCAGGAGTTAAGCCACGCTCCGCCGTACGGTTCCAGCGCCACGACACGCCAACCGGCGACCAGCCGATCGGGATGCTGCTTGACCCGCAGGTTAGGGCTGTCGGTGTGTGCGCCGACGATCCGGAACGGGCCGTCGGGCCCGTCGGAATTCCAGGCGACCAGCGAGCCCGCCCGCACGGTGAAGTACCGACCCGGTCCGTCCGGCCAGCGTTGGGCCTCGCTCAGTTCGGTGTACCCGGCGGCGGTCAGCCGCGCCGCCACCGTGGCACAGACGTGAAACGGCGACGGAGAAGCGTCGATGAAATCGCAGAGGCCTGCGGCGCTGGCCGACATGTTCAACATCATGGCTGTCGACCACAACGGAGTTCACGCTAGGTCCGATTGCGCGGCTCCTTCCTCGCGCACTTCCTGCGCTCGCCGTCGCCACGCTCGGTCCGATTGCGCGGCTCCTTCCTCGCGCACTTCCTGCGCTCGCCGTCGCCACGCTAGGGTCAGCAGAGTGCCTCCCGTCCAGCCACAGCCGATCCTCGAGCCATTGACGCCTGCGGCTGTCTTCCTGGTAGTGACCATCGACGACGGCGGAGAAGCGACGGTGCACGACGCGCTACCCGAGATTTCCGGCCTGGTGCGCGCGATCGGCTTCCGCGAGCCGCCGAAACGGTTGTCCGCCATCGCCTCGATCGGCTCGCGAGCCTGGGATCGCTTGTTCTCCGGTCCGCGTCCCGCCGAGTTGCACCCGTTCGTCGAACTGGAAGGCCCGCGGCACACCGCCCCGGCCACGCCCGGGGATCTGCTGTTCCACATCCGGGCCGAGAGCTTGGACGTGTGTTTCGAATTGGCCGACCGCATCCTGAGGTCAATGGCCGGTGCCGTCACCGTCGTCGACGAGGTACACGGATTCCGCTACTTCGACAACCGCGACCTGTTGGGCTTCGTCGACGGCACCGAAAACCCCGACGGCCCGTTGGCCGTCAGCGCCACCGCCATCGGCGCCGAGGATCCCGAATTCGAGGGCTCGTGCTACGTACACGTGCAGAAGTATCTGCACGAAATGTCATCGTGGAACGCGCTGTCGGTCAGCGAGCAGGAGTTGGTGATCGGCCGGACCAAACTGGAGAACCTCGAACTCGACGACGACCAAAAGCCGGCCAACGCCCACATCGCTCTCAACGTCATCACTGACGACGACGGCACCGAGCTGAAGATCGTGCGGCACAACATGCCGTTCGGCGAGCTCGGCAAGGGCGAGTACGGCACCTACTTCATCGGCTATTCCCGCGCTCCGCGGGTCACCGAACAGATGCTGCGCAACATGTTTCTCGGGGATCCACCCGGAAACACCGACCACATCCTCGAGTTCTCCACGGCGGTCACCGGTGGCTTGTTCTTCTCCCCCACTGTGGACTTTCTCGATGATCCACCGCCACTGCCCGCAGCGCCGGTGGCGGAAACGTCTGTTGCACAAGACGGCTCACTTTCGATCGGAAGCCTGAAAGGAACCCCTTCATGAACAACCTCTACCGCGACCTGGCACCGGTCACCGAAGCCGCTTGGGACGAAATCGAAACGGAGGCGACCCGTACATTCAAACGCCATGTCGCCGGGCGCCGGGTCGTCGACGTCAGCGGCCCCGGCGGTCCGGTCACCGCGGCGGTCAGCACCGGCCGCTTGATCGACGTGGCGGCACCGTCCGACGGCGTGGAGGCTCACCTGCGGGCGAGCAAACCCCTTGTCCGGCTAAGGGTTCCGTTCACCCTCTCGCGTTACGAGATCGACAACGTCGAACGTGGTGCGCAGGACTCCGACTGGGACCCGGTCAAGGAGGCCGCCAAGAAGTTGGCGTTCGTGGAAGACCGGGCGATCTTCGAGGGCTACGCCGCCGCGTCGATCGAGGGCATCCGCTCCGCCAGCTCGAACAAGCCGCTGACCTTGCCGGCCGATCCTCGCGAAATTCCGGATGTCATCACGCAGGCGATCTCCGAATTGCGGCTGGCCGGGGTCGACGGCCCCTACTCGGTGTTGTTGTCCGCCGACGTCTATACGAAGGTCAGCGAGACCACCGAACACGGATATCCGATCCTCGAGCACATCGACCGGCTGGTTCCGGGAGACATCATCTGGGCGCCGGCCATCGACGGTGCTTTCGTGCTGACCACCCGCGGCGGTGACTTCGATCTGCAGCTCGGGACCGACGTGTCGATCGGCTACACGAGCCATGATGCGGACACCGTGCAGCTGTATCTGCAGGAGACGCTGACATTCCTGTGCTACACCGCCGAGGCGGCGGTCCCGCTGGGCTCCTAGGAATAAAAGCCGGGGAGCGGCTGCTGTCGGTGAGGCAAGTGAACTTCTCACCAGGAGGATCCGATGGCAGCAACAATGGCCGGCTCCACTGCGCTGGTGACCGGGGCCACGTCCGGTATCGGCAAGGAAATCGCGCTCCAACTCGCGGAACGCGGGGTCGAGGTTGTGGTACACGGCCGCGACGCCGAACGCGGCGCGAAGACCGTGCGCGAGATTGAAAATGCCGGCGGTAGGGCGCGTTTCGTCGCGGCGGACCTCAATGACGGCGAAGACGTCCGCCGGTTGGCCGATGAGGCGGGGCCGGTGGACATATTGGTCAACAATGCCGGCGTCTACCAATTCGGCGCCACCGTGGACACCGACGATGCGACGTTCGAACAGCACGTGGATGTCAACCTGCGCGCCCCTTACATTTTGGTCCAGCAGTTGGTGCCGAGAATGATTGAGCGCGGCGGTGGCGCGGTGGTCAACGTGAGCACCGTCGCGGCGTCGGTGCCGGCGAGCGGCGCGGGCATCTATGGCGCCACCAAAGCCGGCCTGGAGCTGCTGACGCGCGTCTGGGCGGACGAGTTCGGCCGGTCGGGGGTGCGGGTGAACGCGATCGCGCCGGGGCCAACCGACACTCCCGGTGTGGCGGTCCTACCGGGCGTGTTGGACGCGGTGGCGGCCAACACCGCGATCGGCCGGCCCGCCGAGTCGAGTGAAATCGCCAGCGCGGTCATCTTCCTCACCTCTCCCGACGCCAGTTATGTCAACGGCGCTGTGGTGCCCGTGAGCGGCGGTCAACGCGCGATCGCCGCCTGACGCAACGGTTTTCGTTACAGGTCGAGCACCAGCTCGCTCTCCGGGGCCGCCGAGCAGATGAGTACGGTCCCCTGCTCGGGGGGCTCCAGCGGCGGCTGCACGTAACTGGCCCTGCCGGCGACAACGCCGGTGACGCACACATGACACACGCCGCTCCGGCAGGAGAACCGGGTGGGCACGTCGCAAGCTTCGGCCAGCTCGAGGATGCTTCCGAATCGGGATGACCAGTTAACCGTTAGGCCGCTGCGCGCGAAGGTGATCGACGGGCCCGTTCCCGCAAGTCCCGCCGGCGGGTGCGGTGGCGTACGAGGGGCGCCATCGACGATGCCCGGATTGATCGACGGCAGGGCGCCGAATAGCTCGCTGTGGATCCGCTCGGGGGCCAGGCCCTCCGCGGTGAGTGCGTCGCGCATGTCGCTCATGAATTGGTTTGGGCCGCAGAGGTACGCAGTGGCGTTAGCTGGGATACCCAGCGCCGCGAGCGCCGACCGGCCCAACCGCCCCTGTGTGTGCGTATAGAACACCGACTGCCGCGCGCGCGGCAACGACTCGATCAAGCTGGCGACTTCGGCTGCGAACGCTTGTGTTTGAGGACTGCGGGCGGTGTGCAGCCACCAGATCTCGCGGGGGCTGCGGACCGCCGCGAGCGCATGCAACATCGCCAAGACCGGGGTGATGCCGATTCCCGCCGAAAGCAGCAACACTGGGCCGTCACCCTCGGTGAGGTGAAATTCGCCTCGTGGGGCGGCGGCCTCGACGACCGAGCCCGCTTCGACGTGCTCGTGCAACCATCGGCTCACCAGACCTTGCTCTTCACGTTTGACGCTGATGCGGTAGTACCCGGCGCCGGGGTCGCCCGAAAGGGAGTAACTGCGCAGCGGCACTGGTGCGCCCGCGCCGGGGATTCGCACCGTCAGGTATTGCCCGGGGAGCGGCGGTGGGAGACTCGCATGGTCGTCGGCCGCCAGCCAAAGGGACATCACCTGTGAGCTTTCCCGGCGTATTTCGCTGACACGCAAGGGACGAAAGCCCTCCCACGCCGGCTGCGCTTGGGCTGTGGATTCCTGCTGCGCTGTCAGCATGTCGCGGAACGACTGCTGCCAGCCCGGGCTGAGCGGGGGGACGTCGACGACCCTGTGAAGTCGGTCGAGGTCGCGGTTCGGCAGATAAAGGAGCGCATCGACGTCGGCGACGCTGAGCTCGTGTCTACCACGGTGGGTACGCACGATGTCATCACCGGCGCGGACCTCTCCCTCGGTGATCACCCGGAAATAGAAGCCCGGGCGCCGTTGGGCGACAAGCAAGTTCGGCATTCTGGGTTCGTTCAGGCGCAGACCAACGCGGAAGCAGGTGACCCTGGGCTGGGTCACCTCGAACTCGGCCCCACCGATCCGGTAGCGGTCACCGATGCACACATCGTTGTCGGGCAGCCCGGTGATCGTGAAGTTCTCCCCGAAGTGGCCGGGCGCGAGGTCGTCGCGACCCAGGTAGCTCTTCCAGAAGTCGTATGACTCGGTCTGGTAGACCATTACGGCGCGCTGCTCACCGCCATGGCCACCGAGATCGCCCTGGGCGTCGCCGTCGATGTTCAGGCGGCGCACCATGACCGGCCCCTCGACCGGTGTTTTCCAGATCCCGGTGTAGACGGTCTTGTCATGCCACTGAACGTTCTTGGGCATGCCGACGTTCACCGAGATCAGCTTGCCCACGATGTCACCTCCGGGCTTCGCCAGTGGGACGGCCGGCCCAGAATATGCCGCTCCGCGCCGGAGGGCAACAGGAGGCGGGACTGTTGCGCCGTGCCCGCTCTGGTGCATACTGGGTCGTACAACCCAAAATACCGCTCCGGTGGATTCCGTGCCCGTCCGCCCAGCGCGTGGTGTTCGAGGGGCGAAACTGAGGAGGACATGTCATGGCGGCTGTGCATCATCGATACGCCACCGTCGACGGCCACCGGCTCTTCTTCCGCGAAGCGGGCGACCCGAACGCTCCCGCGCTGGTGCTGTTGCACGGGTTTCCGACCAGCTCCTACATGTTCCGGCATCTGCTTCCGGCACTCGCCGACGATTTCCACGTCATCGCGCCGGATCACCTGGGCTTCGGGCTTTCCGACGCGCCGTCCGTGCAGCAGTTCGACTACACCTTCGACGCGCTGACCGACCTCACTGCCGGCTTGCTGAGCGCGCTCGGCATCAACAGACATGCCATGTACGTCCAGGATTACGGCGCACCGATCGGTTGGCGGCTGGCGCTGCGCGACCCGTCGGCGATCACCGCGATCATCACCCAGAACGGCAACGGCTACGACGCGGGATTCGTCGACAGCTTCTGGAAGATCGTGCGGGCCTACCAACGCGAACAAACGCATGAGACGGAGGCCGCGGTACGGCAGTTCCTTACGCTGGACGCCACGCGATGGCAATACGTCACCGGCGTTCCCGACGAGACCCTCGTCGACCCGGAATCGTGGCATCACGACTACGCGCTCATATCGCGGCCAGGCAACGACCTGGTGCAGCTGAAACTGTTGCGAGACTATGCCACTAATGCGCCGCTCTATCCACGCTTGCACGAATACTTTCGCGCCAGCCAGGTGCCGCTGCTGGCGGTGTGGGGTCGCAGCGACGAGATCTTCGGTCCGGCCGGCGCCGAGGCGTTCGCCGACGACCTGCCGGATGCCGAGATCCGCCTGCTCGAGGGCGGCCACTTCCTGCTGGAGTCCGCACTGGACGACGTCGCCACGCTGATCCGCGGCTTCCTAACCAAGGTTGACATGACCGCCTGACCGGTTCCGGGATCAATGGGTTGGATATCCCATAGTTCTCGAGCCTCGCGGGTTAGCCTGACGCGATGGCCCATTCCGGTGTCCAAGACGAACAACGGTTGACCGCCAAGGGGCGTGCCACCCGGGACCGCATCGTGGAAGCGGCCGCCCAGCTGATCGTCACCGAGGGCCTGTCCGCGGCGAACATGGAAAACGTTCGCAAGGCGGCATCGGTCAGCGGTTCGCAGCTCGCCCACTATTTCGCCGACAAGAGCGCACTGATTCGCGCGGTCCTCAGGCGTCAGATCGGGGTGGTGCTCGACTTCCACCGGCAGCCCAAGCTGGGGTGCCTGGATTCCTTCGAAGACTTCGAGCGGTGGATCGACCTCAACATGCGATACCTCAGGCGCATCGGATATTTCGGCACACCCACCTACCACGCGCTTGCCGCCCAACTGGCGAAGTCCGACGACGCGACGCGCGAAACGCTGGCGGCCGGCTATTGGCAGTGGGTCGAGCTGCTCCAGGCAGCGATCCAGCGGATGAAGGATGGCGGCGCCTTGGTCGCGGACGCCGACGCTCGACGATTGGCGATGGTCATCGTCGCCGCCCATCAGGGCGGGGGTACCTTGGCCTTCACCTACCGGGCGGAGTGGCCGCACGCGGATGCGGTTCGCTTCGCGATCAATTACTTACGCAGCTTCGCCACCGACCCCGGCGAGCGGGTTGCCCGGCCTGCGCGGCGTCCACGGGGCCGCCGAAGGACCGTCACGTGAGCGACGACAGCCCAGCGCGATTCACCAGCAAGGGACTGGCGACTCGCGCGCGCATCGTTGACGTAGCCGCCCGTCTGATGTTCGAGCGGGGCGTCGCCAACACCAGCATCGAGCACGTACGGCGCGCGGCGGGGGTGGGCGGCTCTCAGATCGCGCACTATTTCCGGGACAAACGCGATCTGACCCGCCAGGTCGTTGCCACCCGCCGCGAAGACGTGCGGGCATTTCACACCCAGCCACCGCTGGGCGCCCTGGACAGCGTCGACGCCCTGCAGGCATGGGCTGACGCCTGCGTCGCCGACATAGACGCCGTGTACCGCGTCGGCGGTTGCGTCTACGGCTCCTTGGCGGGTGAGCTGATCGACGCCGACGACCAGATACACGACGACCTCTCCGCCGGCTATGACCAGTGGATCGACCTGTTTCGGGCCGGCCTGACGGCGATGCGCCGACGCGGCGACCTGCGCGCCGCCGCGGACCCCCGCCACCTGGCGGTGTCGCTGGTCGTCGCGCATCAGGGCGGTGCGCTGTTGACGTATGCCACCGGGGATCCGGAACCGCTGCGGACCGCCGTCAACGCCGCCGTCGACTACGTCCGCTCGTTGGCGACACCCACGCGCAAGCGCTGAGCCGAATCGAGACAACCCCCTGGACAGAATGGGATGCATAGCCCATAATAATTGGGTCAGCTGGCCCATTATGTACGGGAGCCCTAACCGCGGGTTCGCACCTCCGGATTCGTTGGGGCGGCCAGGAATTTGGGAGGAACGGCACGTGTCCACCACCGATGCACCCCAGCTGCCGACCGCCCCCGCGATGGTGCGCGAGCAGCCCGGCGGGGAAACGATGCGCGCGATCATCCTTGACGGGTTCGGCGCCCCGGACAGGCTGGTCTACGCCGATATTCCGAAGCCGCTGCCCAAGGACGGCGAAGTGGTGATCGAAGTCAAGGCCTTCGGACTCAATCACGCCGAGATGCACATGCGGCGCGGGGAATGGGCCGAAGCCGCGGAAGTCAGCGGCATCGAATGCGTCGGTGTCGTCGACACATGCCCGGGCGGCGAATTCCCCTTGGGCGCCAAGGTGGCGGCCCTGATGGGTGGTCTGGGCCGAACCATCAACGGCAGCTACGCGCAGTACACCCGCGTACGCGCGGCGAACGTCGCCCTCATCGAAAGCGAGCTGCCATGGTCGGATTTGGCCGCGCTGCCCGAAACCTACGCGGTCGCTTGGACCTGCCTCTTCCGCAACCTCAAGCTGAAAGCCGGCCAGACGCTGGTGTTGCGCGGCGCGACATCGTCGTTGGGCCAGGCCGCGCTGAAGATGGCCGTCGCCGCCGGTGCGCGCGTCATCTCCACCGCGCGGAATCGCGGCCGGTTTCCGATGCTGGAGGAGCTGGGCGCGTCGCGCGTCGAATTGGAAAGGGGCGACCTGGCCGACCGCCTCCCCGAGGCCAAGCGGGTAGACGCGGTCCTGGACCTGGTCGGCAACAGCACCATCCTGGACTCCCTCGACATGCTGCGCCGCGGCGGAACGGCCTGCTTGGCGGGCTGGCTGGGCGGACTCGACCCGATCGGGGATTTCAATCCGCTGCTGCGCATGGCAAGCGGCGTCAACTGGAACTTCTTCGGCAGCTTCGTCTTTGGAACTCCCGGATTCCCGCTGTCGGACGTCCCTCTGCAAGACATCGCGCGGCAGGTCGCCGAGGGCGCTCTGGAGGCCAAGCCATCTCGCGTCTTCTCCTTCGACGAGATACGTGAGGCGCACCGGGTGATGGAAGCGGGGGAAGCGGGCGGCAAGATGGTCGTGGTGATGCGGTGAGCTACGCCGTTTCAGCACCGGGGCCTATCGGACTCTCGCCCCTTCCGGCCTGAGGAGGCGTCGTGGTCGCGAGGAAAACCAGCCCGGGCCGGGTGGAAGCATTTTCGGACGGTGTATTCGCCGTCATCATCACGATCCTGGTGCTGGAGCTCAAACCGCCGGCCGCGCACAGCTTCAGCGCCCTGCTACCGCTGTGGCCCACCGGCCTGAGCTATGTAGTCAGCTACCTGTTCATCGCGATCGTGTGGGTCAACCATCATCACTTGTTCAGCTACGCGGAGCTGGTGACGCCGCGGCTGGTGTGGTCGAATTTCGCGCACTTGTTTTCGGTGTCGCTCCTACCGATCACCACCGAGTGGATCGCCGACAGCAGACTGGCCGCTGAGCCCGTGGCTTTGTACGCGTTCGTGTTCGTCCTCGTCAACGTCACCTATCTCGCGCTGTGCCGCGAAGTGGTCGACCGGCCGGCCCACGAAGACCTCACGGACCGGATGCGCGGGTTGTTGCGGATGCGGTCATTCATCACGATGGGCATCTTCACAACGGCGGGGGTGGTCGCACTTTGGTTGCCGTTGCTCGGGATGGCTTTGATTTGCCTGTGCTTGATCGGGTACCTACGGCCGGACGTGCCCACATTGCGGAAGATCGAGGCCTGACCATGACCACACCGTCCGTCCTGGTTTTCGACGTCAACGAGACGCTGCTCGATATCGACTCTCTCGCACCGCTGTTCACCGATGTGTTCGGTGAACAGCGGGTACTTCGCGAGTGGTTCGCCCAGCTGATCATGTACTCGATGTCAGCAACATTGGCGGAAAGCTACGTCAACTTCTCCACGCTCGCCCAAGGCGTGCTGCGCATGGTCGGCGACGTGCACCGCGTCGACGTCTCCGACGATGACCTGCACCGCCTGAAGACCGGCCTGCTCACCATGCCGGCGCACCCGGATGCCGCGGAAGGGCTCGCAAGGCTGCGAGACAACGGGTTTCGCCTTGTGACCCTGACGAATTCACCGCCCAACCCGGATGGGCCGACGGCGCTGCAGAGTTCCGGGCTGGGCGAATTCTTCGAACTACAACTGAGCGTCGATGCCTGCCGCGCCTTCAAGCCGGCGCCCACCGTGTACCGATACGCGTGCGAGACGCTCGGGGTGGCCCCGGCCGACTGCATGATGGTGGCCGCGCACGTGTGGGACACTCTCGGCGCCCAGAAGGTCGGCTTCAGCGCTGCGCTCATTACCCGGCCCGGCAATCCGCCGCTGCCGGTCGACGGGCTACCCCAGCCGAACCTCATGGTGGGTGACTTGCGGGAGCTTGCCGAGAAACTCATCGACAACTAAGAGACGCACGGGGAGGACCGCCGGCAATGGCAGCAGACACAGTGGTCTACGACGTCATCGTTCTCGGCGCCGGGCCGATCGGCCAGAATGCTGCGGAGCGTGCCCGGGCGGCGGGCCTGAGCGTCGCGCTGGTCGAGCGTGAACTCGTCGGCGGCGAGTGTTCTTATTGGGCCTGCGTGCCAAGTAAGGCCTTGCTCCGCCCGGTAATTGCCGTCTCGGAAGCCCGCCAAGTCGACGGCGCGCGCGAGGCGGTAAGCGGCCCCATCAATGCCGCCGGAGTTTTCGGACGCCGCAACCGTTACGTCAGCGACTGGGACGATAGTGGTCAGGCCGACTGGGTGAATCAGATCGGCGCAACCCTGGTGCGCGGCCATGGCCGGTTGGACGGCGCCCGACGAGTCGGCGTCACCGCTCCCGATGGTGCGACGGCCGTGTTGACCGCACGGCACGCGGTCGTGATCTGCACCGGAAGCCGGCCCGTCCTCCCCGACTTGCCCGGAATCGACGAAGCCCGGCCGTGGACCAACCGCCAAGCCACCGACAGCAGCAACGTCCCTGAGCGGCTCGCGGTGGTGGGTGCCGGCGGCGTGGGCGTCGAAATGGCAACCGCGTGGCAAGGATTGGGATCCCAGGTGACCCTCCTCGCGCGAGGTTCGGGACTGCTGCCGAAGATGGAATCCTTTGTTGGCGAGCTCGTCGGCCGCGGCCTCACCGATGCGGGCGTGGACGTGCGTGTCGGCGTATCGGTCCGCGCGCTGCACCGGCCCGACGGCGGACCCGTGACCCTCGAATTGGACGACGGCTCCGAATTACAGGTCAGCGAGGTACTTTTCGCAACGGGCCGGGCACCACTCACCGACGACATCGGCCTGCAGACCGTCGGTCTGACACCTGGCAGCTGGCTCGACGTCGACGACACCTGCCGGGTGCGGGCCATTCGGGACGGTTGGCTCTACGCGGCGGGCGACGTCAATCATCGGGCGTTGCTGACCCATCAGGGCAAGTACCAGGGCCGCGTTGCCGGAGCGGCGATCGGGGCGCGCGCGGCGGGTACCCCGGTGGACACCGCACCGTGGGGCCGGCATGCCACCACCGCCGACCATTACGCCGTGCCGCAGGCCTTCTTCACCAACCCCGAAGCCGCCGCGGTCGGCCTGACGGCCCGGCAGGCCGAGCGGGCCGGGCACCGGGTACGGACGGTCGACGTGCAAATCGGCGAAGTGGTGATGGGCGCCAAGCTTTACGCCGACGGGTACACCGGGCGGGCGCGGATGGTGGTGGACCCCGATCGCGGGCACTTGCTCGGGGTCACGATGGTTGGGCCCGGGGTCACCGAAATGCTGCACTCCGCCACCATCGCTGTCGCCGGTCAGGTGCCCATCGACCGGTTGTGGCACGCCGTGCCCTGCTTCCCCACGGTCAGCGAGCTGTGGCTGCGGCTCCTCGAGGCGTATCGGGATGCATCGGACCATAATTGACGCATGGCCACCACAGACGGATTCCACCCGGATTTCGACGAGGCAACACCCGAAGTCACCCATAATCGAGTGCACCACATCAGGGCATCGGACCTCAGTTCCGACACCGCGCAATCGGAGGGACTCCGTCGCTTCGCCGCGCTCAGCGGCGCGTCGGTGGGAGCTGAGAAGCTCTGGATGGGCGAGACACACGCAATGCCGTCGACCGTCTCGTCCAATCACCATCACGGCGATTCGGAGACCGCCATCTACGTGCGCAGCGGCCATCCGGAGTTCGTCTTTCACGACGGCGCCCAAGAGGTGCGCATCTCGACTTCGCCCGGGGACTACGTCTTCATCCCGCCTCACCTGCCGCACCGAGAGGAAAACCCCGATCCCAACACAACGGCGGAGGTCGTCATCGCACGCAGCACACAAGAGGCGGTCGTGGTGAACCTACCGGCGTTGTACCCGCTTTAGACCGCTATATCGTTGAGTAGACGGCGATTTCGACCAGATTCCCGTCGACGTCGCGGCAGTAGTGCGAGGTCATCGGGCCGAGGGCTCCGGTTCTAGTGACCGGTCCCGCGATGATCTGAACTCCGCAGTCGGCGAGGTGGGCGCGAACCTCATCCGGGCTGCTCAGCGTGATGAAGCACAAGTCCTCGGAACCGGCCGCTTCGACCGAAGCGGTGGCCCACTCGGAATCACCGGCCAGCGCCCCGACCGGCCGCAGGTTGAGTTTCTGCTCGCCGAAGCGCAGGGCGATCCGGCTAGAGGGACCAAACGTTTCTCGCCGCATGCCCAGAATCCGCTCGTACCACGCGGCGGTGGCCTCGACGTCTTTGCAGTTCAGCACGACATGATCAATCCGCTCCACCGCGAATCCCACGGCCAACCTCCTGTGGTGTCCAGCCCAAACTCGCTCGGCGCCAGAGTAATCCGACGGCGGGTGCCGGAGTGGACGACGAGGACCGGCCGCCGGCCTTTACGCCCTGCTCACCAGACGTTTTAATACGTCTTATGACCACCCGGTCGCTCGACCTCGGGTCCGCCGATCTGCGAGTCAGGCGCGGCAGCGTGCCCGCGAGCACCCAGCTCGCCGAAGCGCTCAAGGCCGCGATCATCAAGCAACGCGTGCCCCGTGGGGGACGCCTGCCCAGCGAGCGGGAGCTGATCGATCGATCCGGTCTGAGCCGGGTGACCGTGCGAGCGGCAGTCGGACTGCTCGAGCGCCAGGGCTGGCTGGTGCGGCGCCAGGGTCTGGGCACCTTCGTGACCAACCCGGTAAGACAAGAATTGGGCTCCGGCGTGCGGACGATCACCGAAGTCTTGGCGAGCTCCGGGATCACTCCACACGTCGACGTGCTGTCTCATCGCATCGATGAGCCCCCGCAACGAATAGCCGAAACGCTCGGCTTGTCCAAAGTCCTTTGCATCCACCGGCGCTTTCGCGACGGGGACGTACCGCTGGCGCTGATGATCGCCTATCTGCCGCCGGGACTGGGCAAGGCCGTCGAACCGCTGCTGTCGAGCGTGTCGGACACGCAACCCGCACGGGCGATGGAAAGCACCTACACGATGTGGGAGCGGCGACTGGGCATCCCCGTCGCCCGGGCCGGCTATGAGATCCACGCGGCGGGGGCCTCCGTCGAGGTGGCCGGCGCGTTGAATCTGCCGTTGGGCTCCCCCGTGCTTGTGCTCGAACGCATCAGCTACGGCAATGACGACAAGCCCCTGGAGGTCGTGGAGTTCCACTATCGTCCCGAGCGGTACCGGTTCTCGGTAACGCTGCCCCGGACCATGCCGGCGCCCGGTGCGGGGATTGTCGAGCGGCGCTGAAACGACCGACTTGACTCAGCCAATTCTCAACAGATTCTTCGGCGGCTCATGGCTTGTCTCCCAGCATCCACAAAGCCACTGGCCGCAGCATGTTTTTATGACGAACGAGCCCACGTGCGCAAACTTGGTCGAACGTTACCTGCGCACCCGCGGGCGACGCTATTTCCGTGGCCACCACGACGGTGAATATTTCTTCGTCACCAGCGCCCGCGCGTCCGTCGCGAGGCGCCTGCACGTCCACCTCGAGATCTCGCCCGAGCATGGCGACGTGCTGATCATTCGCGTGACTCCGGGGTGCTTCTTCCCCGCCGCCGAGCGCCCCTGGTTGGTGCACTTCTCCGACACCTGGAACCGCCAGGAACGCGAAGTCACCGTGATCGTGCACGGCTCGTCCGATCCACAGCGAATCGGTGTGGTGGCGCGCAGGTCGCACTGGATCCGGGAGAACGTTTCTTTCGAGGACTTCGCCGCCTTCGTCGACCGCACGATCGCGGACGCGACCGACCTCTTCGCCGACTTGAGCCCCGCCGTCGAACTGCCCACGGCGCATCCATTGCTGCGCGATGCCGGCTGATTCTCGCGCGCGGGTGCCACGCGTACCACCCGTGGTCACCGGGTGAGGGCGACGAGGGCTTTCTCATACACCGTCCGGCGCCGTCAGCAAACGAATATGCCATTCTCCTATCCGGAGAGTAGGCTATGCCGGTCCGGGACTCAGGTTTGAGATCTGCGTCACACCGGCAATCAATAGCAAACAGCAAGAACACGTCAGCGGGGAGCCATGACAGGCAGCGGTGTTGAGGCGGCCGAAAACCACGAGACCGCCAAGTGGGATCCGGCCTTCACCGAGCAGGTCTGCAATGCCATGGGGCCGGTCATCAAGCGGTGGTATCGGGCCGAGGTGCGCAATCTCGACAACGTCCCGCCGTCCGGCGGAGCGTTGGTGGTGTCCAACCACTCGGGGGGCATGCTCACCCCGGACGTGTTGATCTTCTCCCCGGCGTTCTACCAGAAGTTCGGTTACGACCGGCCCGTCTACACCCTGGGCCACTACGGCCTGTTCATAGGCCCCCTGGACGGCTGGCTGCGCCGCCTTGGGGTTATCGAGGCAAGCCGCGAAAACGCTGCCGCGGCGCTGCATTCGGGCGCGGTGGTGTTGGTGTTTCCGGGCGGTGACTACGACTCCTACCGGCCTACCTTCAGCGCCAACTCCATTGACTTCAACGGGCGCACCGGCTACGTGCGGACCGCCATCGAGGCCGGGGTGCCGATCGTGCCCATCGTCTCGATAGGGGGCCAGGAGACCCAACTCTTCTTGACCCGCGGCAACTGGCTGGCGCGCAAATTGGGGCTGACGAAGGCGCGCATGGACATCTTGCCGGTGAGCTTCGGGTTCCCGTTCGGGCTGAGCGTGATCTTCCCGCCGAACCTGCCGCTACCCGCAAAGATCGTCACCGAGGTGCTCGAACCGATCGACGTCACCGCCCAGTTCGGCGACGACCCCGACATCGACGAGGTCGACGCGCACGTGCGCGCGGTCATGGAATCGGCGCTCAAGCGACTCGCCGGTCAGCGCCGGCTCCCCATCCTCGGTTGACCCCCGATGACTGAGGGCGAGATGCCATGCGAAAGTCGTTACAGCACAAGCTGATTCCACGGCGAGGGGGCGGGTGAAAAGGCTCAACGGCATGGACGCCATGCTGCTCTACAGCGAGACGCCCAACCTGCACACGCACACGTTGAAAGTGGCGGTCATCGACCCCGCCGAATCCGAGTTCGGTTTCGAGGCGTTCCGCCGTCACGTTCGTCGCCGGCTGCACCTGCTGGAACCCTTGCGCTACAAGCTCGTCGACATCCCCTGGCAGCTTCATCACCCGATGTGGCAGGAGGACTGCGAGGTCGACCTCGATTACCACCTGCGGCGGGTGCAGGTGCCCGCGCCGGGCGGCCGGCGAGAACTCGACCAGGTGATCGGCCAGGTCGCATCGACGCCGCTGGACCGCAGCCGGCCGCTGTGGGAGTTTCACTTCGCCGAGGGTCTGGCCGGTGGGCGGTTCGCCCTGGTCGGCAAGATCCATCACGCGCTGGCCGACGGCGTGGCGTCGGTCAATCTGCTGTCCCGCGCCATGGATCTCGAGGACGGGCCGACCGACGAACGCGACAACAACGAAGCGGGCGCCACCGCTTCGACCGCCGACCTGCTGCGCGCCGCAGCCCGCGACCATGCCCGGCAGATCGCCGAGATGCCGGGGCTGGTCAGGGACGCCGCCGTAGGGCTGACGCGGGTGCGCCGCCGGTCCAAAGAACGCGGTGACCACCCGGACCTGGCCGATGCCTTCGACGCACCGCCGACCTTCTTGAACCACGTGGTATCGCCTCAGCGGCGATTCGCCAGTGTGACACTGCCGCTGGCCGACGCCAAGGCGACGGCCAAGGCGCTGGGCATCACCATCAACGACCTGATCCTTGCGACGGCCGCCGGCGGCCTGCGCACGCTGCTGTTGGCCTATGACGGCGCGGCCGACCGGCCGATCATCGCATCCGTACCGACGGCCACCGACAAGTCGGACCGCGTCACCGGCAATGAGATCAGCGGCCTCATGATCTCGTTGCCGGTACACGTCGCCGATGCCGCCGACCGGGCGCGGCTGGTGGCACTGGCAACTCGAATTGCCAAGGAAGACCACGAGATCCTCGGCCCGCAGCTCTACGGGCGACTAATGGCCTACCTGCCGACCGCCGCTGCCCCGGCCGCTTTCCGGTGGCTGGGGCGGCGCGACGCGCCGAACAAGCTGATGAACGTCGCTGTCTCCAGCGTGGTGGGACCGCGTGAGCGCGGGCACTTCGGCGGCGCGGCGGTCAGCGAGATCTACTCGACCGGGGTCTTGTCGCCGGGCGCCCCGGTCAATATCACCGTGTGGAGCTATGTCGACCATCTCGGCGTCGCGGTGCTCACCGACGACCGGACGTTCAACGACCCACACGAAGCGACCGACGCCATCAGCGCAGCATTCGCCGAATTGCGTGCAGCCGCAGGGGTTTCCGCCTAGACCGAAAGCACCGCGTCCAGCGCCGAATAGAACAGGCCCAAGCCGTCGTCGGAGGGGCCCGTCAACGCTTCGATGGCGTGCTCGGGGTGCGGCATCAGCCCGACGACACGGCCGTTGGCGGAGCTGACTCCGGCGATGTCGTGCAGGGAGCCGTTGGGGTTGTCGAGGTAGCGGAACACGACCCGGCCCTCCCCTTCCAGCTCGTCGAGCACATCGTCGGGGGCCACGTAGCGGCCCTCGCCGGACTTCAGCGGCACCAGCAGCTCAGCGCCCCATTCGAAACGCGACGTCCAGGCCGTCGAGATCGACGCCACTCGCAACCACACATCGCGGCAGACGAAGTGCAGACCGACGTTGCGAGTCAGCGCCCCGGGCAGCAGCCCGGCCTCGCAGAGCACCTGAAATCCATTGCAAATGCCCAACACTGGCATGCCGCGGTGCGCGGCGGCCACCACTTCACCCATCACCGGGGCGAACCGGGCGATCGCCCCCGCCCGCAGGTAGTCACCGTAGGAGAAACCGCCGGGTACCACCACGGCGTCGACGCCCTTGAGGTCGGCGTCGGCGTGCCACAGGCTGACCGCCTCGGCCCCGACACGCCGCGCCGCCCGGGCGGCGTCGACGTCGTCCAGGGTTCCGGGAAAGGTGATGATGCCGATTCGTGCCGTCACTTGGTTTCCCGGCTGATCGTCCAGTCCTCGATCACCGTATTCGCCAACAGCGTTTCCGCTATGTCGGCCAGCACCGAATCGTCGACGGTGTCGTCCACCTCGAGTTCGAATCTCTTGCCCTGTCTGACATCTGAGATCCCCGGATGACCGAGTCGGCCCAACGCGCCGACGATGGCCTGACCCTGCGGGTCGAGAATCTCCGCTTTGGGCATCACATGAACGACTACCCGGCCCACCGGCGCTCCTCCTCAGATCTGTCTTCGCGCCAACTCTACCGGCGGAGGTGCAGCTCGGCCGTTACGGGCACGAGGCAATGTAGGCCTCGCAGAGGGGCGCGGTCATGGCGTTCAGCACGGGGTCGTCGGCCATTGCCGGCCACGGGACCTGCGGCGGGCCCGACGACCAGAGCGTGAGCTCGCTGATCGTGCTGCTGGCCGGGTGGGCGAGCAGGTAGATATGCATGACGACCGGACCACTGATCACCGCGGCCATCCGGTTCGTTTCGTCGCTGGTGATCGATGGTGATTGCAACGGCGCACGTTGCTGGCAGGACCGCAGCGCGGCGACGGCGTTGCTGAACACCGACCCGGCGATGGCGCCGCCGCTTGCCGTATCGCCGCGCCAGTGCAGGATCTGTGCCTGCAACTGCCACTGCCCGTCCGGGTGGGCGACCGTGCCACGTGCCACGACCGCCGAGTCGCGGGGATCACGCGGCACCGGCGGTGTGGCACACACCTCCTCGAACCGGAATCGAGGGCCGGGCGTCGACCCGGTCACCTGCGCTGCCAGGCCCGCCAGCGGGGGCCAGCTGTAAACCGGATCCAGCGGCACCGCTCGGCGCTGGATCCACGCGGAGTCGGGGATCTGGTCACACACGGGCGGACAGGCCTGCGGCTCGGCGGGTGCGGGCACGGCGATGATGAGAGCCACCGCGAGGCCGCCGACCACCACCATGGTCGCCAGGATCACCCGCATCGGCATCACCCCCGTCGGGGCACAATCGTAGTCATGCAGCTGACGCATTTCGGCCATTCCTGTCTACTTGCCGAATTCGACCACACCCGCGTGCTCTTCGATCCTGGAACGTTCGCGCACGGTTTTGAGGGCATAACGGGGTTATCGGCCATCCTGATCACCCATCAGCACCCCGACCACGTCGACGGCAGCCGCCTGCCGGCGCTGCTCGAGGGCAACCCGGACGCCGCGCTGTTCGCCGATCCGCAAACCACCGCCCAGCTGGGCGCGCCGTGCCAGGCCGTGCACGTCGGTGACGAGCTGAGCATCGGTGAGCTGACGGTTCGCGCGGTCGGCGGCAAACACGCCGTCATTCACCCCGAAATCCCTGTGATAGAGAACATTTCATTCCTCGTGGGCGACGGCGATCATCGCGCCAGGCTGATGCACCCCGGCGATGCACTGTTCGTGCCCGACGAGCCGGTGGACGTATTGGCGGCACCGGCGGCCGCCCCGTGGATGAAAATCTCCGAGGCCGTCGACTACCTGCGCGCGGTGGCACCGGCGCGCGCGGTGCCCATCCACCAAGGGATCATCGCCCCGGATGCCCGGGGCATCTACTACGGGCGGCTCACCGAGATGACCACGACCGATTTCCAGGTGCTGCCCGAGGAGGACGCGGTCACCTTCTAGTGCGAGCAGACGCAAAATGGCACAATTTCTGCTCGATCAATGCGATTTTGCGTCCGGTGGCCCGGCAGGGCCCGGCGAACACCCTGGCGGAGCTAGGCGATGTCGTCGGCCACGCCGCGGCCGGCGGCCCGGCCGGAGAAGATGCAACCACCCAGGAACGTGCCCTCCAGGGCGCGGTAGCCGTGCACACCGCCCCCGCCGAAGCCGGCGACCTCACCGGCGGCGTACAACCCGCTCAGGGGTGTACCGTCCGCCTTCAGCACGCGGGCGGCCAAATCGGTTTCGATGCCGCCCAACGTCTTCCGGGTCAGGATGTGCAGCTTCACCGCGATCATCGGCCCCGCCTTCGGATCGGTCAGCCGGTGCGGTGCCACCACCCGGCCCAGCCGGTCGCCGAGATAGCCCCGGGCGGCGCGGATCGCGGTGATCTGGCCGTCCTTACTGAACTTGTTGGCCACCTCGCGGTCGCGGGCGGTCACCTCGCCCTCCACCGTGGCGTAGTCCAGCGGCGCCACGTCGGGCAGCTTATTCATCCCGGTAACCAACTCCCGCAACGAGTTTGCGCTGACGAAGTCCACTCCCCGGTCGACGAACGCCTGCACCGGCCCCGGCGGTCCGGAGCGCGCCCGGTTACGCAGCAGCTCGCGCAGGCTCTGCCCGGTCAGATCGGGATTCTGCTCCTGCCCGGACAGTGCGAATTCCTTCTCGATGATTTTGGCGTTCAACACAAACCAGGTGTAATCGTACCCGGATTTGGTGATGTATTCCAGCGTGCCGAGGGTGTCGAAGCCGGGGTACAGCGGCACCGGCAACCGCTTGCCGGTCGCGTCGAGCCACAGCGACGACGGCCCCGGAATGATCCGGATGCCGTGCAGCGGCCAGATCGGGTCGTAGTTGGTGATGCCCTCGGTGTAGTGCCACATCCGGTCCGGGTTGATCACCCGCGCACCGGCCCGCTGGGAGATGCCGATCATCCTGCCATCAACGTGCGCGGGCACGCCGCTGAGTAACTGCTCGGGGATGCGGCCCATCCGCGTCGGCCAGTTCTTGCGCACCAGATCGTGGTTGGCGCCGATGCCGCCGCTGGTGACGATCACCGCGGGCGCGCGGAACTCGAATTGCCCCGCGGCCGTTCGTGACGACGCCACCCCCCTGGGCGCGGCCGAGGGCTCCAGCACCGTGCCCCGGACGCCGGTCACCGCGCCGCCCTCGACGATCAACTCGTCGACCTGGTGGCGGTGCGCGAAGCGCACCGTCGAGCGGTCCCGCAGCTGACGGGCGAAGATCTCGACCAAAGCGGGCCCGGTGCCCCACGTGATGTGGAAGCGGGGCACCGAATTGCCGTGGCCCTGTGCGTCGTACCCGCCACGTTCGGCCCAACCCACCAACGGAAAGAGCTTGAGTCCCCGATCACGCAGCCAACGGCGCTTCTCCCCCGCGGCGAAATCGACGTAGGCGTGCGCCCATTGGCGTGGCCAGTAGTCCTCCGGCCGATCAAACGCCGCGGTGCCGAGCCAATCCTGCAAGGCGAGTTCGTGGCTGTCTCGGATCCCCAAACGGCGCTGCTCGGGGCTGTCGACGAAGAACAGGCCGCCGAACGACCAGAACGCCTGCCCACCCAGGTTGGCACTGCTCTCCTGGTCGACGATCAGCACCCGCATGCCGCGGTCCACCAATTCGCAGGCGGACACCAACCCTGCGAGTCCCGCCCCCACGATGATGGCATCGGCGCCGAACCCCGCGGCCGAAGAATCGCTCATGTCAGACCAGGGTAGTGCCCGTGCCGGGCGGGTTGAGGGGACGCTTCGTCAGGCCGCGTCGAGAATCGCCTTGTCGCGCCGCCAGCGGTAAACCGCGGGCGCGCAGCCATGCATCAGCGACAGATCGACGGCGTCCACCATCGCCTGCAGCGGACCGGATTTGCGCAGGTGACGAGCTGCGACGGCGACCCGCACCACCCCGCCGCGCCGGGCGATCCGCTCGGCCGACAGCACCACCATCCGGCACCACCACGGTTCGGTGAGGAAGCCTTCCCCGATACCCAGTACCCGAGAGCGCACGGTGGTGTGCCGAATCAGGTCGGTGATGCCATGTAGGTCGGCGAGCAGGCGAAAACCGTTGTCCGGCAACGCCTTCACGACGCCCGGGGACACCACCCAGCCGGGTGCCGCGAACAGCCGCGTGCGCAGCCCGAGGTGCTCGAGCACCCGGTCGGCAGCCATCAGCCGCAGGTTTGCCTCGTGTGCCCGAAGGATCGCGAACTCGCCGCGGCGCTTCTTGGTGGCCGCATCGTCATAGCCGTGCAGCACGATGGCGTCGCCGCCGGATCGCCGGTCGGTCAACCATTCGACGGTGCGCGGGTCGTGGTCGAGCCGGTAGTCACCACTGAGCCGGGGTGCCACCAACAGCGACACCGGCACGTTGCGGGCATCCATTTGCGCGCAGAACGCCTCGACGTCGCTCAGGGTGCGTTCGCCTATCCCCGAGACCGAGACGATCAATTTTCCAGCCACACCCGCAGTTTGACGATCTCAGGTGTCGGAATGGTGAAGGACACGCAGACGGCAGGCGTATATCGATACCGCAGGTCCTGCCGATCCGCTCCGCGCGGCACGGGCCCGCGGGCGACAGCAAAGAGAATCGGTTCGATATGCTAAGCAACGCCATGGATCAGGCCCCGTACGCAGCGGCCGACACCCCGCTGCCATACGTCCCCGCCCCGCAGCTGGGCGAGGGTGAGCGGGGCTACCCCGACAAGCTGGACGCCGGACTGTTGCGGATTTCCGGCGTGTGCATCTTGGCCACGGTGATGGCGATCGTAGATATCACCGTCGTCAGCGTCGCGCAGCGCACCTTCATCGACCAATTCGCGTCCTCGCAGGCCGTTGTCGCTTGGACAATGACCGGCTACACGCTGGCGTTGGCGACCGTGATACCGATCACCGGGTGGGCGGCCGACCGGTTCGGCACCAAGCGACTCTTCATGGGCTCCGTCCTGGCGTTCACACTGGGCTCGCTGCTGTGCGCGCTGGCCGCGAACATCTTGCAGCTCATCGTCTTTCGGGTAGCCCAAGGCATTGGCGGTGGCATGCTGCTGCCCCTTAGTTTCATGATTTTGACCCGGGAAGCGGGCCCGTTGCGGCTCGGTCGCCTGATGTCGATCCTGAGCATCCCGATGCTGCTCGCCCCGATCGGTGGCCCAATCATGGGTGGCTGGCTCATCGGCACCTCCAGCTGGCGGTGGATCTTCCTGATCAACCTGCCGATCGGAGTCATCACCATCGTGCTCGCGGCCATCGTCTTTCCCCGGGACCACCCTGCGCGGTCGGAGACCTTCGACCTCGTCGGCGTGCTGCTGCTGTCTCCCGGCCTGGCGACATTCCTGTTCGCGGTGTCGTCGATCCCGCATTGCGGGACCGTGGCCGACCGCCGCGTGCTGATACCGGCGACCATCGGTCTGGGGTTGATCGCCGGGTTCGTTGCGCACGCATGGCGCCGTGCGGATCACCCCCTCATCGATTTGAGGTTGTTCCGCAACCCGGTGCTCACTCACGCCAATGTGACGATGCTGGTGTTCGCCGCAGCCTTCTTCGGCACCGGCTTGCTGCTGCCGAGTTACTTCCAGCAGGTGCTGCACCAGACGCCGATGCAGGCGGGCCTGCGCATGATCCCCCAGGGACTCGGCGCCATGCTGACGATGCGGCTGACCGGACCGTTGGTGGACCGGAAGGGGCCCGGCAAGATCGTGCTGGTCGGGATCGCGCTGATCACCGCCGGCCTGGGTACCTTCGCGGTCGGCGTCGCCAGGCAGGCCGACTACCTGCCCACGCTGCTGATCGGCCTGGCGATCATGGGCCTCGGCATGGGCTGCACCATGATGCCGCTGTCGGTCGCCGCGGTGCAGGCGCTGGCCCCGCACCAGATCGCCCGGGGCACGACGCTGATGAGCGTCAGCCATCAAGTGGGCGGGTCGGTGGGCACCGCGCTGATGTCGATGATCCTGACCAATCAATTCAACCGGAGTGAGAACATCGTCGCCGCAAACAAGGTTGCAGCGTTGCAGCAGGAAGCCGCCGTCAGCGGGGTGCCGGTCGACCAGTCCGCAATACCGCGGCAGACGCTCGACGCCGGTTTTTGGGCCAACGTCGTGCACGACCTTTCCCACGCCTATACGGCGGTATTTGTGATTGCGGTGGTGTTGGTGGTCTCTACGATCATTCCGGCGTCCTTTTTGCCGAAAAAGCCGGCGAGCCAAACCGTCGGTAAGTAGCGCAATTCGCTTTATCAGCAAATCGCACCGAGGGGAGAAAGGCCGGCTCTGGCGGCCGTTACGGGGTGCCGGTTTGCCGCCACACTCGTTCTGCGGGGCACCTGCCCCGGTGGTGGGAGGTCTTGAACCGTTACCGGACCGGGTCGGTGCGCGTGCGGTGTCGTTGTGGGACCGACAACCGAAAACGCCTGCATGCAGCGGGTTAGCGGCGTCGGCCGAGCCAAACGCCTAAAAGCGTCCGCTTGCGGGTACCGATATCGCTATGCTCGGCGACACAATGCAGAAGGCCTCTTCCGGCGTGTCCGACGCTCTGGTGTCCACCGCTGACACCGGCGAGTTGGACCACGACGCCGCCGCACGCGAGTACCCCGACAAGCTTGACGCCGCATTACTTCGTATCGCCGGGGTGTGCGGGTTGGCCTGCATCATGGCGATTCTCGACAACACGGTGGTCGCCGTGGCGCAACGCACCTTTATCGACCAATTCGGGTCGACCCAAGCCATCGTCTCGTGGACGATGGCCGGCTACATGTTGGCGTTCGCTACTGTAATTCCGATAACCGGGTGGGCAGCCGACCGATTCGGTACCAAGCGGCTCTTCATGGGCTCGATTCTGTCGTTCACGGTCGGCTCGCTGCTATGCGCCATAGCGCCAAACATATTGCTTCTGATCATTTTCCGCGTCCTGCAAGGTATTGGCGGCGGCATGCTCTTGCCGCTGAGCTGGACGATCTTGACCCGCGAGGCGGGCCCGAAGCGGGTCGGTCGCCTGATGGCAATCGGGGGAATTCCGATTCTGCTCGGGCCAATCGGTGGACCGATATTGGGCGGGTGGTTGATCGACTCCTACGGGTGGAAGTGGATCTTCCTGGTCAACCTGCCGATAGGCCTGGCCACGTTCGTCCTCGCCGCGATCCTCTTTGCGAAAGACCGCCCGTCCCCGTCGGAAGCACTCGACGTCACTGGGCTGCTGTTGTTGTCCCCCGGGGTGGCGATATTCCTATGCGGGGTGTCGTCCATCCCCGGACGACACACGATTGCCGACCCGTACGTGTTGGCACCGGCGGCCGTCGGCGTGGCGCTCATCACCGCCTTCGTCTTGCACGCCCGGTTCCGCACGGATCATCCGCTCATCGACCTTCGGCTGTTCAAGAACCCGGTGGTCACCGAGGTCAACGTAACGCTGCTGGTATTCGCCGCCGCCTCAGTTGGCGCCACGCTGCTCATCCCTAGCTACTTCCAGCTTGTATTGCATGAGACGCCCATGCAGGCGGGGCTGCACTTGGCGCCGGTGGGACTCGGCGCGCTGATAACCCTGCCGATCGCAGGGGTGTACATGGACAGATACGGGGCGGGCAAGATAGTGCTGCTTGGCCTCCCGGTAATGGCCATCGGCCTTGGCATCTTCACGTTGGGCGTGGCGAGGCAGGCTCATTATTCGCCGATCCTGCTCGCCGGTCTGACGATCACAGGCCTCGGTGTGGGTTGCACCACGACGCCGCTCTCGGCCGCGCTCATGCAGTCACTCGCCCCGCATCAGATCGCCCGCGGTACGACGCTGGTGAGCGTCAACCAGCAGCTGGGCGGCTCGATTGGTGCCGCCTTGATGGCAGTCGTCCTGACCAACCAGTTCACCAGCGATGAAACCCTGGCAGCCGCGAGCAAAATGGCCTCGCTTCAGGAGGAGGCCGCCAGACGCAGACTGCCGGTTGATCCGTCGGCAATCCCGCGGCAGGCCCTGTCCCCGGATTTCGCCAGCCATGTGACGCATAACCTCTCTCAGGTCTACACCCTGGTGTTTGTGCTGGCCGTGATCCTGGTGGCGTTCACGATCATCCCGGCCGCATTTCTGCCGCGGAAGCCGGTAACACCGCGCGACGTTTCGTGACCGTTGGGGCCTACCCCTCGACGTCGTCTTTCTGTCCGCCGCTATCGCGGTGGCCTTCGGCGACAGCTAACAGCCAGGCGTACTGGAATGCGGTTTCCTGCCACGCCTTGTAGCGGCCACTGACCCCGCCGTGTCCGGCGTTCATCTGGGTCTTCAGCAGGATCGGACTGCCGCTGGCGTTGGCGTGCCGCAACGCAGCCACCCACTTGGCGGGCTCGACGTAATAGACCCTGGTGTCGTTCAGGGAAGTCATCGCCAGAATGGCCGGATACTGCTTGGGCTCGACATTCTCATAGGGCGAATATGACTTCATGTAGGAATATACGTCTTTGTCCTGCAATGGGTTTCCCCACTCGTCCCATTCCGTGACGGTCAGCGGCAAGGAGGGATCGAGGATGGTGGTCAGCGGGTCGACGAACGGGACCTGCGCCAGGATGCCGGCGAAGAGATCCGGCGCCAGGTTGGCGACCGCCCCCATCAGCAGGCCGCCCGCACTGCCGCCCAGCGCCACCAGCTGATGCGGCCGGGTGACACCCGTGTCAACCAAGTGCCTTGCCACGGCTACGAAGTCGGTGAAGGTGTTCTTCTTCTCCAACAGCTTGCCGTGCTCGTACCACGGCCGGCCCATCTCACCGCCACCGCGGACGTGGGCGATGGCGAAGACCATGCCGCGGTCGAGCAGCGACAACCGAGCGATGGAGAAGCTGGGGTCGGTACATATCTCGTAGGCGCCGTAGCCGTAAAGCAAGGCCGGCGCGGGGAATTCGATCCCGGCGCGGTGCACGATGGATACCGGGACGCGGGTCCCGTCGTCCGCTAGGGCCCAGTCGCGCCGTTCTACGTAGTCGTCGGTGCGGTAACCGCCGAGCACGGGTTGCTCGCGCAGCAAGGTTCGTACCCCAGTGGCAAAGTCGATGTCGTATACCCGCGCCGGGATGACCAGCGACCCCGCTCTGATTCGCAACTTGGGCGCATCCCAGTTCGGGTTGCCCGCGGGACCGGCCGACATCAGCTCCGAGTCGAACGTAATCTCCTCGGGCTCAGCGTATTCCCCTCCGGAACCGATGTGCCACACCTGGAGCCGGGGCAAAGCCTCCCGCCGGTAGCTGACCACCAGATGGCCGGCGAAGGCGTCTACGCCGTCGAGTCGCACGTCGTCGCGGTGCGGGATCAGGGTGCGCTGCTGGGTCGGGTCGCTCACCGGCGCTTCGGTCAGTGTGAAGTTCACCGCGTCTTCGTTGTGCAGAATCAAGAACCGGTCCTGCCCACCGACGACCGCGTGCTCGACGGCGTACTCGATGCCTTCGCGCCGCGGCAGCACCACGGTGAACGGTGCGCGCGGATCGGCGGCGTCGGCGTACCGGTACTCGGAGGTGATCGAGGAGCCCGATGCGATCAAAACGTAGGCCTCGCTACGGGTGAGCCCCACGCCGAGCCAAAACCGTTCGTCGGCCTCGTGATACACCAACTCCGCGGGCTCGCCGGAGCCCACCCGGTAGCGCCAGACCTTGTCGGGGCGGTGGGCCTCATCCAGGGTCAGGTAGTACACGGTGCGGTTGTCGGCCGCCCAGGTCGCGCCCGCCCCGATGTCGGCGATCTGGTCCGGATACAGCTCGTCGGTGCGCAGGTCCTTGAAGCGCAGCGTATAGCGTTCGTCCCCGACGGTGTCGACGGAATACGCCAGCAGATTCCCGTCCAGGCTGACGGTCGCGGCACCGAGCGCGAAGAATTCGTGGCCTTGCGCCTCGGCGTTCGAGTCGAGCAGGATCTGCTCGCCGGGTATTTCGGTGTCCTCTTCCAAAGCCGGCGGATCCCAGTCATCGGGATCGCTTACCGGACAACGGCACTGGACGCGGTACTGCTTTCCCTCGAAGGTGCGGGCGTAGTACCACCAGTCGCCCTGCCGCGTCGGAACCGACAGGTCGGTCTCCTTGGTGCGCGCCTTGATCTCCTCGAAGATCTTCTGCCGCAAAGGTTCGAGATCAGCCGTCATCCGATCGACGTAATCGTTTTCCGCCTCGAGGTAGGCGATGACTTCGGGGTCGGACTTGTCGCGCAGCCACTCGTAGGGGTCGATGAAGACGTCTCCGTGATGCTCGCGTCGGGTCTCCTCGCGCTTGGCGACGGGCGGCGCCGACGCGCCGGCGCGTGTTTCCGTCATGCGCCGATCCACTCGCCGAAACTCAGGCCCGAAATGCGTTCGTAGGCATCGATATAACGGCCCCGCGTGACGTCGATGATGTGGTCGGGCAGCGGTGGCGGTGGTTGCGAGCCATGGCGGTCCCAGCCCGACTCGGAGCTGGTGAGCCAGTTACGGACGAATTGCTTGTCGAAGCTCGTCTGCACAACCCCGACCCGGTAATCCTCGGCCGGCCAGTATCGCGAGGAGTCGGGCGTGAAGATCTCGTCGGCCAGCAGCAAGTTGCCGTCGCGGTCGGTGCCGAACTCAAACTTCGTGTCGGCGATGATGATTCCCCTCGTCAAGGCGTGGTCGGCGGCCTGCACATAGATCTGCAGCGTGCGGTCGCGCAGCTGGTTGGCATAAACCCCGCCCACCAACTCGATCACCCGGTCGAACGAGATGTTCTCGTCGTGATCCCCCAGCGCGGCTTTGGTGGCGGGGGTGAACAGCGGTTCGGAGAACTTGCTGGCCTCGACGAGGCCGGGCGGCAGGGTGATGCCGCAGACCTTCCCGGTCGCCTGATAGTCCAGCAATCCCGACCCGGTGAGGTAGCCGCGTGCCACACACTCCACCGGCAGCATCTCCAGCCGACGCACCACCAGGGCACGACCCAGGACCTCCTCGGGGATTCGTGGGTCATCCGGTGGGCCGGCCAGGTGATTGGGAGCGTCGACCAGACCGAAGAAGAAGACACTCATCGCGGTGAGGATGCGGCCCTTGTCCGGGATCGTGCTGTCGAGGACGTAGTCGTACGCCGAGATCCGGTCAGTCGCGACCAGCAGCAGATGTTCGTCGTCGACGCGATAGATCTCGCGGACCTTGCCGCTGGCCAGGTGCCGGTAGTCGGACAGTGCAGGGCGCATCGGGTCAGCCTATCGGGCACCCGGGAAGGGGCCGCGTGTCGGGAGCTGTGCTGGGATCGAGACCATGACCCCGCGGTTTTTGCCCTACTCCACCCGGCCCGGCCGGCTGATGGCCCAGCTGCTCAGCGACTTCGCCGTCGTCCTGTGGACCGCCATCTGGCTGCTCGTCGGCCTGGCGGTTTACGACGCCGTTTCGACGATCGCCGAGGCCGGCCGGCAAGTCGAGAGCGGCGCGCATGGCATCGCCGGCAACCTGGCGTCGGCCGGCAAGGGCGCCCAGCACATCCCTTTGGTGGGGGACGCGGTCAGCCAACCGCTGAACTCCGCCAGCCAGGCGGCGCTCGATCTTGCAGGCGCCGGCCACGACCTGGACTCCACGGCCAGCTGGCTTGCGGTCCTGCTGGCGATGGCCATCGCCGCCGTCCCGATCCTCGTCGCGGACGTACCGTGGCTTCTCCTGCGGCTGCGGTTCTTTCGACGGAAATTGACGGTGACCGCGCTCGCCGCGACCCCGGCCGGCGAGCAACTCCTTGCCTTGCGGGCATTGACGAACCGACCGCCGGGAAAGCTCGCCGCGGTCAGCGCGGATCCGGTCGGTGGGTGGCGCCGGGAGGATCCGTTCACCATCCGTGCGCTGGCCGCACTCGAATTACGCGCGGCCGGCATCTCGATCGGCCGGCTCTAGCAGCCCGCGGCCGAGGAGCAACAGCCCAGCGACGACCACAACGAGCCACGCCGCCAACGCATCCCAAAAGAAGACCAGCGAAACCGTCAGCAATGACCGCTGGCCGATCTCGCCCGCCATGGCGTAGCTGGCCGCGGAATACATACCCAGCGGGAACACGAACGCCCACCACACCCCGGCGAAGCGCAACACGTTGGGACGCCGGCTGATCCGGTGCAGGCCGAAGTAGATCAGTGGCGGTATCCACAGGGTGGCCGTCATCCATGTCACGACGGTGACGATGCGCACGGGCCCGGCCAGCCAGGCGGGGGCCAGGGGGTGGATGTTGTCGCCGGCCAGCGTCGCAATCGCCATGCCGCCCATCAGGATCCAGGTGTCCGGCTCGAATCCGTCCCGGTCCTGTCGTTCGTTCACGACCCGCCGTAGGATCAGCCAGGTCATCAGGCCATAGATGAGGATCGCCGCCGCCCACACCGCCACGGCTACGGTCAGCCACCAACGATGACCGGTGTGGTACGCCGCCCGGGCGATGACGATCGCTAGCCCGGAGCTTCCCACGCTACCCAGTTCCCACGCGCCGTGGGCGCGGTCGCGCAACGCCGACCAGCGGCGCGCCAACATGTTCCGCGCGGTGAGGCCGATCAGCACCAACCAGGACGACAGTCCGACCGCGCCGAGTACCCGCAGCACCCACACATTGGACGACAAACGGGTGTCGATCACCGCGCAGGCGGCGACGAAGGTGAACAACCGAAGGGTGACATCGGGATCCGCCAGATCCCAGCGCAGTTTCTCGCGCCTGCCGACGGCTGTCGTGACCACCAGGACCACCAAGAACACCAGGCCGACGGTGGCGACGACGCCCAGCGTGTCACTGATCCAGCGGTAGCCGTGGTTGTGCGCAGCGATCGACAGAATTCCGGTCGCCATGACCGCGGCGAAGACATCCGGCGTCGGCTCGGCATCGACGTGTCGGATCGTCACCGGTCCTCTAGTAGTTCCACAACCAGGTGCCGGATGCCGGTATGCCGATTACTGCGAGCCCATTCGACCGGCCGCACAACCCGCACGCCGCCGAACCGGGAGAACAGTTCCTCATAGAGCACGCGCAGTTCCAGCCGGGCCAGATTGGCGCCCAGGCAATAATGCACGCCTTGACCGAACCCCAAGTGCGGGTTGGGCTTTCGAGCGATATCAAAATCGTCGGCGCGCTCGAATGCAGCGGCGTCGCGATTCGCCGAGCCTTCCCAGATCTGGATCTTCTGGCCCGCCTCGATCGACTGCCCGCCGAGCGTGGCGTCGCGCGTGGCGGTACGCCGCTTGGACGGCGACGGCGACGTCCACCGCACGATCTCCTCGACGGCGGTCGGCAGCGCGCCGAGATCCGCGCGCAGCGCCCGCAGTTGCTCCTGATGGTTCGCCAGCGCCAGCAGCCCTCCGGCGACCGCATTGCGCGTCGTCTCCGCGCCGGCGCTGAACAACAGGCTGAAGAACAGGTAGAGCTCGAGATCCGACAGGGACGGCGCGTCCGCGTCGTCGACCATCGCGTTCGCCACGACCGACAACATGTCGTCGGTCGGCTCGGCCCGCTTCGACGCGATCAGCTGCTGGCCGTACTCGTACATCCGTGACCCGGCCTCTTCGACCGACAGCTGCGATAATGACGCCTTGCGCGAGCCGCCGAAGTCGAACTGCGGCTCGATGGCCTCGAACAGCCAATGTCGTTCGGACTCGGCCACTCCCAACAGGATGCAGATCATCTGCATCGGCAGCTCGGCGGCGATGTCGACCAGGAAGTCGAACGGTTCGCCGGGCACCACCGCGTCCAGCAGCCGACGCGTCCGCGTCCGCAGGTCGTCTTCGACCAGCCGGATCATTCGCGGTGTCAGCCCGGAGCTGACGAGTCGCCGTATCTGTGAGTGGCGCGGGTCGTCCATCATGTTGAGTACTTGCCCGGCGATGGAGAGGTCCTGCAGCAGCGTGCCGCCGTACGGCCGGCCGCCGCCCGTGACCGATGAGTACGTCGCCGGATCCTTAAGCACCTCAAGCGTTTCCGCATAGGTGGCGACGGACCAGAAACCCTCGCTGTCGGGGGTGTTGTCGGTCGGCTCGTGCCAGTACACCGGCGCCTCGCGACGGTGGATGGCGAACAAGTCGTGCGGAAATCCGTTGGCGAAATTTTCCAGATCGGTGAGGTCGATCCCCGCGAGCGCGCCGGCGAGGGTCACAGGATCGCGCCCGGGGCGTACTTGGCAGCGTCCGGGTAGCGGCTTACCAGCGCGTCCACCGTGGCGGCCATCTCGTCCACCTGATCGCCGGCGGCTCCGATGAACGCCTTCTTGTCGGCCAGCGCGGCATCCAGCGCCGCCCGGTCCAGCGGCAGTCGCTCGTCGGCGGCCAACCGCTCCAGCAGGTCGGGCTCCGCGCCCTGCTCCCGCATGGCCAGGGCCGTCGCGACCGCGTGCTCGCGGATCACATGGTGCGCGGCCTCGCGCCCCATCCCCGCGCGGACTGCCGCGATGAGCACCTTGGTCGTGGCCAAGAACGGCAGGTAGCGATCCAGCTCGCGGCTGATCACCGCGGGGTAGGCGCCGAACTCGTCGAGCACGGTCAAGAACGTCTCGATCTGCCCATCTATGGCAAAGAAGCTGTCCGGCAATGCAACTCGGCGCACCACCGAGCAGAACACGTCACCCTCGTTCCACTGCGCGCCCGCGAGCTCGGCGACCATCGAGGCATAACCGCGCAGCACCACCTGCAGCCCGTTGACCCGTTCGCAACTGCGGGTGTTCATCTTGTGCGGCATCGCCGACGAGCCGACCTGGCCCGGAGCGAATCCCTCGGTGACGAGCTCGTGCCCGGCCATCAGCCGGATCGTGTGGGCCATCGACGACGGTCCGGCGCCGAGCTGCACCAGCGCGGAGAGCACGTCGTGGTCGAGCGATCGCGGATAAACCTGCCCGACGCTGGTCAAAACCGTTGCGAAGCCGAGGAATTGGGCCACGCGACGCTCGAGTTCGGCCAGCTTTGCCGCGTCACCGTCCAGCAGGTCCAACATGTCCTGGGCGGTGCCCATCGGGCCTTTGATGCCGCGCAGGGGGTAGCGATCGATCAACTCGCGCAGCCGCGTCAACGCGATCAGCGTCTCTTGCGCGGCGGACGCGAACCGCTTCCCCAACGTGGTGGCCTGCGCGGCGACGTTGTGGCTGCGTCCGGCCATCACCAGGTCGCGGTAGGCCACCGCACGTTCGGCGAGCCGCGCCACCACCGCGATCCCATGGGAGAAGACCAACTCCAGGGACCGCCGGATCTGCAACTGCTCCACGTTCTCGGTCAAGTCGCGGCTGGTCATGCCCTTGTGCACGTGCTCGTGACCAGCCAGCGCGTTGAACTCTTCGATGCGGGCCTTGACGTCGTGGCGCAACGCCCGCTCGCGCTCCGCGATCGAGGCCAAATCGACGTCCTCGAGCACCCGCTCGTAGTCGGCGATGGCGTCCTGCGGAACGTCCACTCCTAGCTCCGCCTGTGCCCGCAGCACCGCCAGCCACAGCCGGCGTTCGGCGACGACCTTGGCCTCCGGCGACCAGATCGCGACCATTTCCGCGCTGGCGTACCGGGCGGCCAGGACGTTCGGAATGCTCACAGACATAGAGCTTACGATCCGGCACGCCATACCCTGGGCAGGATGTACTTCGCCGGCGTCGATCTGGCGTGGGCCGGGCGCAATCCCACCGGGGTCGCGGTCGTCGACGCCGGGGGCTGCCTCGTGCACATCGATGCCGTCGGCGACGACGCGGCGGTGCTCGCCGCATTGTCGCCCTATGTGCGGGAGCAGTGCCTGGTCGGATTCGACGCGCCGCTGGTGGTGACCAACCCGACCGGCCAGCGTCCCGCCGAAGCGGCGCTCAACCGCGACTTCCGCAAGTTCGAAGCCGGGGCGCACCCGGCTAACACGGCGAAACCGGAGTTCGCCGACGGCCCACGCGCGGCGCGACTGGCGCGGGCGATGGGACTGGACATGGACCCGCGGTCACCGGCGTCCCGGCGCGCGATCGAGGTCTACCCGCATCCGGCAACCGTGGTGCTGTTCCGGCTGGAGCGAACGCTCAAGTACAAGGCCAAGCCCGGCCGCGGCGTCGATCAGCTCAAATCCGAGCTGCTCTTGCTGATGGACGGCATCGAGAAGCTCGCGCACGCTGCGGTGCCCCTGCAGGTGGCGGGTAGTGAAGAGTGGGCTCGGCTGCGCAAGCGCGTAACCACCGCCGAGCGCAAAAGCGAGCTGCGCCGCGCCGAGGATCCCGTCGACGCCGTCGTCTACGCCTATGTGGCGCTCTACGCGCAGCGCAGCCCGGCGGACGTGACGATTTACGGCGACTTCGCCACCGGGTACATCGTGACGCCTTCGCTGCCGGCCGACCGCAGGGGCCGCTGATCGATGGGGGCGAGCACTTCGATGAGATCGACCACCGTCCCCAGCGCCGCCGCCCGAGGATCGCGGCCCTCGACCAACGCGGACACCACCGAACCGTCGACCGCGCAGATCAGCGTGCACACCAGCTCGATGTGTACCGTGCGGCCCGATCGCTCGACGGCCTCGGCCACGGCCTCGGCGCGCTGCCGCAGGCTGCGACGCATGGTCTCGCGCAATGCGGGCAGCCGGGTGCACGCGATGTGTCGCTCGTAGCGCGAGATCAACTGGTCGCTGAGCCCCGGGCTGGACACGTCGCCGACGAGCAGATCGACCAACACCTCGGCGATGGTCTCCGGTCCGCGGCGCCGACGGGAAAGGGCGGTGACCCGCGACCGCAGCTGCGCCACCTCGATCATCGCGATGTGTTCGACGGCGCGCGCAATCAAATCATCAAGGGACGAGAAGTAATACGTAGTAGACGCCAACGGCAGTCCGGCCCGCCGAGCGACCGCGCGGTGGCCCACCGCCTCGAATCCACCTTCGGCAAGCAGCTCGGCGGCAGCGCTCACGAGCGCATACCGCCGACGTTCTCCCTTCGGAGTGACTGCTGCCGTCACGAGTAGCCATCGTGCCAGCCAAAGTGGTACTGCATTGCCATTTCGGCCAAACGGCCCGCCAAACGAACGTGGCATGATGGCCCGCATGCCCGACTTCAGCCGCCGTGCCCTGCTGGGTCTCGGCGCCGGCGCCGCCGCGGGCGCAGCGGGCACGTATGCGCTCGACGTCCTGTTCAAGCCCCGACCATCCCAGGCTATGCCGCTGTCAACGGCCGGCACCCAGGCGCCGCTGGCGCCGCCGCCGACCCCACCTCTCGAACCGGCTCCCCCGGGTCAGCCGGCGCCCACCATGGTGACGGGTTCCTTCGTATCGGCGGCACGCGGCGGCATCAACACCAACTGGGCGATCGCACGACCGCCCGGCCAAACGAAGACGCTGCGACCGGTCATCGCGCTGCACGGCAAGGGCAGCGACGCATCCACGGTGATGGCCGGCGGCGTCGAACAGGGCCTGGCCCAGGCCGTCAACGCGGGCCTGCCGCCGTTTGCCGTGGTCGCCGTCGACGGTGGCGGCAGTTATTGGCACAAGAGGGCGTCCGGCGAGGACAGCGGGGCCATGGTGCTCGACGAGCTCATCCCGATGTTGAGTAGCCAAGGCCTGGACACCTCGCGGGTGGCGTTCTTGGGCTGGTCGATGGGTGGCTACGGCGCGTTGCTGCTGGGGGGCCGGCTGGGTCCGGCGCGCACCGCGGCGATTTGCGCCGTCAGTCCCGCACTGTGGCTTTCCTCCGGCGCGGCCGCGCCTGGTGCCTTCGACGGGCCCGACGACTTCGCGGCGAATTCGGTGTTCGGGATGCCTGCGCTGGGGTCGATTCCCATTCGGGTCGATTGCGGCGACGGCGATCCGTTTTACGCCGCGACCAAACAGTTCATCGCGCAACTGCCCCATCCGCCTGCGGGCGGTTTCTCGCCCGGCGGCCACAACGGGGAGTTCTGGAGTTCGCAGCTGCCCGCCGAGCTGACCTGGATGGCGCCGCTGCTGACGGCGTGAATGCGCTTGGCCATCGTGCGTCACGCGAGCGCGGCGCTGGGCACCGAGCGTCACGCCAGCGCTACGCTCGCGAAGGTGACGGCACCCTTCGATTGGGAGTTCCCTTACCCCTGGCCGCGAAAGCCCATGCTGGCGGACAACGTTGTGTGCACGTCGCAACCGCTGGCGGCCCAAGCGGGCCTTCGGATGCTCGCCGACGGAGGCAGCGCGGTGGATGCGGCCATCGCCACCGCGATCGCGCTCACGGTGGTGGAGCCCGTCTCCAACGGCATCGGCTCGGATGCCTTCGCCATCGTGTGGGACGGCCGGCGCTTGCACGGGCTGAATGCCTCTGGCCGTTCGCCCGCGGCCTGGACGCCGGAATACTTCGGCGGCAACGCCGTTCCGGTGGTCGGCTGGAACGCGGTCACCGTGCCCGGGGCGGTGTCGGCGTGGACCGAATTGCACGCCAAGTTCGGCAAGCTCCAGTTCGAAAAGCTCTTCGAGCCCGCAATCAGCTACGCCCGCAACGGGTTCCTGGTCTCACCGACCGTCGCGGAGCAATGGGCGGCGCAGATACCGCTGTTCGAAAGGCAGCCGGGCTTCGCCGCCGCCTTCATGCCCGCCGGGCGGGCGCCCAAACCCGGTGAGCGGTTCAGCTTCGCCGAACAGGCCGCCACGCTCGAGAAGATCGCCGCGACCAACGGCGACGCGTTCTACCGCGGAGAACTGGCCGCCCAACTCGAGGCGCACGCGCTGGCCAACGACGGCGTGATGCGCGCCAGCGACCTCGCCGCTCACCGCGCCGACTGGGTGGGCACCATCCGCGGCAGCTACCGCGGATACACCGTCCACGAGATCCCGCCCAACGGTCACGGGATCGTGGCCCTGATCGCCCTGGGAATCCTGCAGCACTTCGACATGGGCTCGTTCCCAGTCGATTCCGCCGACAGCGTGCACCTGCAGATCGAGGCGGTGAAGCTGGCCTTCGCCGACGCGCAGGCCTACGTCGCCGACATCGAGCACATGCCGGTCCGCCCGGAACACCTGCTGGACGCCGACTATCTGAGGCAACGCGCCGCCCTCATCGATCGCGCCCGGGCGAGGCCGGCGTCAGCGGGCGCTCCGAGTGGGGGAACCGTGTATCTGACCGCCGCCGACGCCGCGGGGATGATGGTGTCGATGATCCAGTCGAACTACATGGGATTCGGGTCCGGTGTCGTGGTGCCGGGCACCGGGATATCGCTTCAGAACCGCGGTGCGAATTTCGCTGCGGCCGAAGGACACCCGAACCGCGTAGGGCCGGCCAAACGGCCCTACCACACGATCATCCCGGGCTTTGTCACCAAAGACGGCGCCCCCGTGATGAGCTTCGGCGTGATGGGCGGAACGATGCAGCCACAGGGTCACACGCAGGTGATGGTGCGCATCGCCGACCATGGACAAAATCCGCAGGCCGCGTGTGACGGCCCTCGGTTCCGGTGGGTGCAAGGCATGCAGGTCAGCTGCGAGAAAGGCGTCCCGGCCGCGACGCTCGACGAGCTTCGCCGCCGCGGACATGACCTGGTTGCCGTGGACGACTACAACCAGTTCGGCAGCTGCCAGGCGATCTGGCGGCTCGACGGCGGCTACCTTGCGGCAAGCGATCCCCGCCGCGACGGCCAGGCCGCGGGTTTCTAGACGCTGATCTTGCCCTCGGCCGCCAACAGCGCGATGTCGCTTCGAAAATGGCTGCCCGGCAATCGAATCAACCGCATCAGCTCGTACGCCTGCGACCGCGCGGCGGCGAGGTCGGCGCCGGTGCCCACCACCGACAGCACGCGGCCGCCCGACGAGACCACCTCGCCGTCGTCGCGACGCGCCGTGCCCGCGTGCAGCACCCCCTCGGCTTCCGAGCCGGCGACGACGTCCCCGACGCGAGGGCGCCCGGGATAGTTCTCCGCCGCCAGCACCACCGTGACAGCCGCCCCCTCGTGCCAGCGCAGCTCGCCGAAGTCGGCCAGCTTGCCGGTGCCCGCCGCGTACAGCAGCTGCCCGAGCGGTGATTCCAGCAGCGCCAGCACGGCCTGGGTCTCCGGATCGCCGAACCGACAGTTGAATTCGACCACGGCCGGCCCGTTGGTGGTGATCGCCAGTCCGACGTACAACAAACCACAGAACGGGCTGCCACGCTGAACCATTTCCGCCGCAACGGGTTCGACGATATTGCCGACGATGTCCCGGTACACCCCGTCGGGAAGCCACGGAACCGGTGCGTAGGCGCCCATGCCGCCAGTGTTGGGTCCGCTATCGCCGTCGCCGACACGTTTGAAGTCCTGCGCCGGCAACAGCGGCAGCACGGTATCGCCGTCGACGACACAGAACAGCGACACCTCCGGGCCGTCCAGATACGACTCCAGCAGCACCGGATGGCCCGCCTCGAGCAGTCCGGCGGCGTGCGCGCGGGCGACGCCGCGGTCCGCGGTCACCACTACGCCCTTGCCCGCGGCCAGCCGATCGTCCTTGACCACCCAGGCGGGGTCGCCCACCGGAGGCCCGAACCGATCCAGTGCGGCGTCCAAATGCGCCGGGCTGTCAACGGTTTCGCTGGCCGCGGTACGGACGCCGGCCGCGGCCATGACCTCCTTGGCGAACGCCTTGGAGCCTTCGATGCGGGCGGCGTCCTTGCTGGGCCCAAAGCAGACGATGCCGGCGGCTCGCAGCGCGTCGGCCACCCCCAGCACCAACGGCACCTCGGGACCGATCACCACCAGGTCGGCGCCGAGCTCGCGCGCCAGGGCGACGACGTCGGAATTCGACGTAATGTCGACGTCATGCTGCTCGGCCACGCGGGCGGTACCGGCGTTGCCGGGAGCGACGAATAGGCCCGTGACCTGGGGGTCTTTCCGAAGCGCCAGCAACAGCGCATGCTCTCGCGCACCCGAACCGATCACCAGAACTCGCACGACACGTCAGACTAGCTCAGGCGTTCAGACGATTCGCTCCAGCAGGTCTTTCAGCTCTTTTTGCTGCGCGGCAGTGAGGCGTCCGAGACGCTTGTCGAACTCGTCGGACAGCAGTGCCAACCCGTCAGTGGCGGCCTTCCGTCCGGCCGGAGTGAGCAGTAGTCGATGGCGCCGCAGATCGGAGGCGTCGATCTCACGACGCACAAATCCCGCGGCCTCCAGTCGTTTGAGGTAGACGGTGACCGTCGCTTTGGGCATGCTCAACGTCGCCGCCAGTTGGGCGGGGTAGGGATGCTCGTCGATCTCGGCGAGCAGGAACAGCTCCTTGGATTCGAGCCCCAGCGCGCAGATGTCGGGCTCGGCGCACGAGATCACCGACAGCAGCACGCGGTAGTTCAACGACCAGATCTTGGCCGCGTCGATCGCAGGCTTCGACTTGCCTGATCGTTCAGACATGAACTAGTTTAGGATGGAACAAACCCATAACCGAACAATTTACCAGAAGGCGGCCACTATGCCCCTGGATCAGTACGTGACACTCGGACGCTCCGGATTGCGCGTCAGCCCCTTGTGCCTGGGCGCCATGACGTTCGGCGAGGACCTCGGCTGGGGCACCAGTGTCGAAGAGTCCCAACAGATCATCGACCAGTACACCGAACTCGGCGGCAACTTCATCGACACCGCCAACTTCTACACCCGAAGCCATTCCGAGAAGATCATCGGCGACCACGTCGGGCGCAACGCCGCCCGCCGGGATCGATTGGTGATCGCCACCAAGTTCAGCGGCAACCTGTATCCCGGCGATCCCAACGGCGGGGGTTCGGGCCGTAAGTCCCTGATCAACGCTTGCGACAACTCCCTGCGGCGTCTGCAAACCGACTACATCGACCTGTACTGGCTGCACATCTGGGACGCGAACACTCCGATCGACGAGACGATGGCGGCGCTCGACGACCTCGTCCGCGCCGGAAAGGTGCGCTACATCGGCGTTTCGGACACCCCGGCGTGGAAGATCGCCGAGGCTAACCTCATCGCCCGGTTCCGTGGCTGGTCGAGCTTCGTCGGACTGCAGGTCGAGTACTCGCTCTTGGAACGCTCCATAGAACAGGAACTCGCCCCGATGGCAGCGGAGTTCGGCCTCGGCCTCACACCATGGTCGCCGCTGAAGAGCGGCGTGCTCAGCGGCAAGTACACCCGAGCCAATGCCGGTCAGCACGACGCCGATCGCGGCGCGATGGTCGACGCATTCCTCAACGACAAAACCTACGCGCTGATCGACGAACTCGAAGGCATCGCCAAGGCGCACGAGACGAACGTCGCCAGCGTCGCACTCGCCTGGGTGCTCGCGCAGCCCGCCGTCTCCTCGGTCATCATCGGGGCGCGCAGGCTCTCGCAGCTCGAGGACAACGTCCGCGCCGTCGATGTGCGGCTCAGCGCCGACGAACTGGGCCGGCTCGACTCGCTGACCAAGCCGAAATTCGGTTTCCCACACAACATGCTGGAAATGGCGCCGGGCATCATCAACGGTGGAACGTCGGTCAACGGCGGCTCCGCGCCGATCTCCGAGTACGTGATGCCCGAAGGTGGCCGGCCTTACTGACGTGTCGGGTCAGTCCTTGTCCCCGGAGTGCATCTTCAGGGCGGCGTCCACGTTGGCCTTCTTGTCCTCTCCGGCACCCTTCGCCGCGGCCTTCTTCCGCTTCGCGACGACGGCGTCGACGGCGCCGTTGAGCGCGGAACCGAGCGGAAAACCGAGATAGTGGGTGAGGAAGACGGCCATCTCCTTGAGCTCCGTCTCGGTGAGCTCCCCGTTGAGCAACGCGGCGTTGATCTGAATCTCGGCCAGGTCGCGGTTGCCGATCGCGGTCACCGCCGTCAACGTCATGATGCGCTTGTCGCGCATCGACAATCCGGGTCGCGTCCAGATGCTGCCGAACAAGTGGTCCACGGTCAGGTCGAAGTACGCGTCGCCCTCGATGTTGGGCATCTCCCAGCCGTAGACCTCGTTCATCTTTTCGAGGCCTTTGCGGCGAAGTTCGTCCATCACGCCTCTTTCTCTGTGTGTGGCACCCCGAGGCCGGCCGCCAGCCCCTCGTAGGCCAATCGGGCCAGCGGCAGATCCACCGACACCGCCTCGCCCAGGGCCAGCGCCAGGCTCAGGTCTTTCTCCCCCAGCCCCCGGGTGTGCATGAACGGCTGGTACAGGAAATGTTCCGGCTCAAGGTCTTTCATGTCATCGCGGACCATTATCGCCCCGGGCCCGCCGGTGAGGGCATCGGTATGACGCACCACCCGACCCAGCGCCTGCAGATCCAGGCCCGCCGCCTCCGCCAGTTTCATGGCTTCGCACGCCGCGACATACGAAGTGAACGTCAACATGTTGCGGGCCAGCTTCATTCGAGTCCCGGCGCCGGGCTCACCGGCGTGGATGACCACCGCCGCCCAGTGTTTGAACGCCGGCTTGATCCGCTCGTACACCTCCCGATCGGCCCCCACCATGGTGGCAAGCTCGCCCTTCGCGGCGGCCGCCGCGCCACCGCTGACCGGTGCGTCCACGACATGGATGCCCTGCGGCTTGAGGTCACTGGCCAGTTCCGCAGCCGTGGTGTCGCTGATGGTCGAGTGGATCGCGATGACCGTTCCGGGCTTGGCGTGGGCGGCCAGCTCGCCGACGACCTCGCGCACCTGCGCATCGTCGAGGACGGTGACATGGATGATATCGGCGGCGGCGACGTCGGCGACGCTGTCGGCCAGGCGGGCGCCCTTTTCGACAAGCGGCGTCATCGCCTCGGTCCGGATATCGTAAACCGTCACCCCGCCGGGCCATTCGGTCATCTTCGTGGCCATCGGCGCACCCATGTTGCCCAGCCCGATGTAGCCAAGCCTCACGTGCTCACTCATATGCGCCGCTCCTCTCCCCCGCAAGCGGGAGATGCCCCCACATCGCTACGTCCCCCACAAGCGGGAGGTGCCCCCACTGCATCGTCGCCGGCACGAGTCATGATCGGATTATCTGCCCGCCGTCAACGTTGAAGATCTGCCCCGTGATCCACGACGCCTCATCCGAGAGCAAGAAAAGGCACATCCCGACCAGATCCTCGGGAGTCCCCATGCGCGACAAGGGAAGACCCTTGACGATGTCGGCGACCATCTCCTGCGGCGTGGTGGTCCGATTGGCCTCGGTGTCGATGGGCCCGGGCGCGATCGCGTTGATCCGGATGTTCTGGCCGCCCAACTCGCGGGACAACTGTTGGGTCAGGCCATTCACCCCGACCTTGGCCAGGCCGTAGTAGTTCGAGTACAGCCACGCCGCCGTGGACGACTGGTTGACGATCGCCCCGCCGCCGCGCTTGGCCATCTTCTTGTAGACGGCGCGGGTGCACCACAAGGCGCCGTCGAGGTTGACGCTCATGAACTTCTTGTAGTACTCGGGGTCGATGGTGAGCAGGAAGTCCAGCTTCATGCCCCCGAAGATCGCGGCGTTATTGACCAGATAATCGATGCCGCCGAACTCGGCCAGCGCGCGGTCGGCCATCGCCTTCGCCGATGCCGGGTCGGACACATCGACCGGCACCGCCAGGGCCGTGCCGCCGTCGGCGACGATCTGCTTGGCCACCGCCTCGGCCGCCTCGGATTTGATGTCGGCCACCACAACCGCGGCGCCTTCACGTGCCAGCGCTTCGGCGTACGCCTGCCCGATGCCGCCGCCCGACCCGGTGACGATGGCGACCTTGTTCTCAAACCGCATGCTCTCGAGCTCCTCTAGTTAACCGCTGTCGCGATGGTCTTGATCTCCAGGTATTCCTCGAAACCGGCCAGGCCCATCTCTCGGCCGTTGCCGGACTGCTTGTAACCGCCGAATGGGGCGTCGGCCGAATACCACACGCCGCCATTGACATTGATGGTTCCCGCGCGAACCCGCGCGGCAACCCTCGCCGCCCGAGCCGGGTCAGCTCCGAATACGGTGCCCGACAAGCCGTATGGCGAATCGTTGGCAATGCGCACCGCGTCGTCGTCGCCGTCGTGCGGAATCACCGTCAGGACCGGGCCGAAGATCTCCTCGCGCGCGCAGCGGGCGTCGTTGCCCAGCCCCGCGATGACGGTGGGCTCGATGAAGAAACCGACGTCACGGCCGGCCGGCCGGCCACCCCCGCACGCGAATGTGCCGCCCTCGGCGATCGCCGAGTCGAGGTAGCCCTGGATCCGGTCCCGCTGACGCGCCGAAATCACTGGCCCGCAGATGGTTCCGGGCTCAGTGGGGTCGCCGGCCTTGATGCCGCCCATCGTCGCAGCCGCGATGGCGACGGCTTCGTCATACTTCGCGCGGGGCACCACCAATCGGGTGGTGATCGCGCATCCCTGGCCGGCGTGCATGCAGACCGAGAACCCTGCCACGCCCACGGCACCGCTCAGGTCGGCGTCGTCGAGGACGATGAACGCCGACTTGCCGCCGAGCTCGAGGAAGACCTTCTTGATGGTCGCGGCGCCGTCGGCCATCACGCTGCGACCGGTGGCCGTCGACCCGGTGAACGAAACCATGTCCACCCGAGGGTCTTTGGCCAACAGCGCACCCACTCCGTGGTCGCTGGAGGTGACGATGTTGATGACACCGGGCGGGAACTCGGTGTGCTCGGCGATGAGTTCGCCCAGCACGGCGGCGCACCAGGGGGTGTCGGGGGCGGGTTTGAGGACCACGGTGTTTCCGGCGGCCAGTGCGGGTCCGATCTTGGCGAGGTTGATCTGGTGGGGAAAGTTCCACGGCGTGATCGCCCCTACGACGCCGACGGCCTCACGCGCGATGGTGCGCCGGGTGCGGATACCCATCGGCGACGCCTCGCCGAGATCCTGGTTGTAAACGTAGGATTCGGCGGTATCCGCCGCGAACGCCAGGTCGTTGACCGGGACTTCGAGCTGGGCGATGCTGGTGAGCATCCGCGGCGCGCCGACCTCGGCGATGGTCAGGCCCCGCAGTTCTTCGAGGTGCTGCTGCATCGCCCCGCGCAGTTGGCGCACGCACCGCACCCGCAGCTCGGTTTCGCGCGACCAGTCGGTGTCGTCGAAGGCGCGCCGCGCGGCGTCGATTGCGCGGCCCATGTCGTCGGCGCCGCCATCGGCCGCGGCTCCCAATACTTCCTCGGTCGCCGGGTTGATCGTCGGGAACGTGCCGGCGCTGCCGGGCG
Organism: Mycobacterium sp. 852002-30065_SCH5024008; assembly: GCF_001665645.1. Classification (NCBI taxonomy): domain Bacteria; kingdom Bacillati; phylum Actinomycetota; class Actinomycetes; order Mycobacteriales; family Mycobacteriaceae; genus Mycobacterium; species Mycobacterium sp. 852002-30065_SCH5024008. The sequence continues at coordinate 112,865 of NZ_LZSZ01000061.1, forward strand.
ACATCTTCCCGTCGATGAAAAGTGCGCTCACGCCGTCGGCCAACAAGGCCATCTCCAGCTCCCGTCTCTGCGACCAATCGAGCACGTGAATTTCAATGGATTTCAGTGGACAGTTGTCCGATATTATCCGATGGAACCATAGCCGTCCGGCTGTTGGCGGTGCAAGGGCCGATCTCGGCTGGTACGGCCATTCGACCGAAAACAGCACATTAACCCGCATCTTTGCCGATCGGTCTTGCCTCCGGCTGAGTCGGTCCGATAGCTTGGACATGTGTCCAGCGATGCACTGGTGACGATCACGTCTCAGGCCGAGCACCAGACCGGCCGGCCCGCGCGAAACCGCCGCCAGGAAGAGACCTTCCGGAAGGTGCTTGCGGCGGGCATCGAGACGCTGCGCGAAAAGTCGTACGCCGACCTGACGGTGCGCGCGGTGGCGGCCCGCGCCAAAGTCGCCCCGGCCACGGCGTACACCTACTTCTCGTCGAAGAACCACCTCATCGCCGAGGTCTACCTGGACCTGGTGCGGCAGGTCCCCTACTTCACCGACGTCAACGACCCGATGCCCACCCGGGTGGAACAGGTGTTGCGCCACCTGGCCCTGGTGGTCGCCGATGAGCCAGAAGTCAGCGCCGCGTGCACGACGGCCTTGCTCAGCGGAGGCGCCGAGCCCGCGGTGAGGGCCGCACGCGACCGGATCGGCGCGGAGATCCACCGCCGCATCACGTCCGCGATTGGCCCCGACGCCGACCCCACCGCCGTGTCCGCGCTGGAGATGTCGTTCTTCGGGGCGCTCGTTCAGGCCGGCAGCGGCGAATTCACCTATCGCGAGATCGCCGACCGGCTGGCCTATGTGGTCAGGCTGATCCTCACCGGCGCCGGAGAGACGAGCCAGGAGATAAACACCGAATGACCATCCATGTTGGCGACCACGAGCTGGTCCTCGATCCGTACGACTACGACTTCCACGAGGACCCCTACCCGTACTACAAGCGCCTCCGCGATGAGGCCCCGCTGTATCGCAACGAGGACCTGAAGTTCTGGGCGTTGTCGCGGCACCAAGATGTGCTGCAGGGGTTCCGCAACAGCACCACGCTATCCAACAAGTACGGCGTCTCGCTGGATCCGGCATCGCGTGGCCCGCACGCGTCCAAGACGATGTCGTTTCTGGCGATGGACGATCCCGCCCATCTGCGTCTGCGGACGCTGGTGTCAAAAGGCTTCACACCGAGGAGGATTCGCGAACTCGAACCCCGGGTCACCGAGATCGCCACGCGGCACCTCGACACGATGCTGGAAAAGGCTAGCACTTCAGCGGACGGCACCGTCGATTATGTCGACGAGTTCGCCGGCAAGCTGCCCATGGACGTCATCTCCGAGTTGATGGGCGTTCCCGAGCCGGATCGCGATCAGGTCCGGGCCTGGGCCGACGGGGTGATGCACCGCGCGGAGGGCGTCACCGACGTGCCGCCGGAGGCCGTCGAGGCCTCCATCAACCTGATCGTCTACTACCAGGGGATGGTCGCCGAACGGCGCAAGAAGCTGACGGATGACCTGACCTCGGCGCTGCTGGGAGCCGAGATCGACGGCGACCGGCTCACGGACGAGGAAGTCCTCGGCTTCATGTTCCTGATGGTGATCGCCGGCAACGAGACGACCACCAAACTCCTTGCCAACGCCGCGTTTTGGGGCCACAAGAACCCCGATCAGCTGACTCCGGTCTACGCCGACTTGTCGCTGGTGCCGCTGTGGGTCGAGGAGACCCTGCGCTACGACACGTCCAGCCAGATCCTGGCCCGCACCGTGTCGGGGGAGCTCACCCTCTACGACACCACCATTCCCGAGGGCGACGTCTTGCTGCTGTTGCCCGGTTCCGGCCACCGCGACGAGCGGGTCTTCGACGATCCCGACGACTATCTGATCGGCCGCGAAATCGGGCCCAAATTATTGAGTTTCGGTAGTGGCGCACATTTCTGCCTGGGCGCGCATCTGGCGCGGATGGAAGCCCGGGTCGCGCTCACCGAGTTGTTCAAGCGAATCCGCGGACATTGCTGGAGTGGACGCGGACGGCGTTGGCCTCGTCCACCTCATATCCTGTCTCTTATACACATCTACGCTCCCACGAGACGGA
>NZ_LZSZ01000062.1:0-12575 GCF_001665645.1 Mycobacterium sp. 852002-30065_SCH5024008
ACCACGAAATGCAGTGACCGCGCGTGCTGGATGCTCAGCCGCTTGCTGAGCCAGTGCACGCGCTGCGACAGCGCGGGCGACATGCCCAGCCCGGTGATCAACGCCGCGGGGGCGGCAATGAAGACCGTGGTGAAGTAGGACAACAACTGCAGGCCGTTGTAGGCGACCCAGCCGTTGTCGGTGGGCCAGTCCAGCGACAGGTACTGGACGGCCACCGATGCGGCGTTGGGGAAGACATCCCAACTGGTGGGCACGATGTGCCGCCACTGCCCGGTGGCGAAGAGCAACACGTAGAAGACCGCACCGTTGACGAGCCACAGCACGTCGACCCCGAGGTGCCACCACCGGGCCAGCCCGATGGAGTGCCGGAATCCGGGCAGTCCCAATTGTGGTGGCAGGGCGACGGTGTCGGCGTTGGCGGTCCACAGCTCGTCGTCCGGTACCGGCGGGCCGACGCGCAGCCACTCGTCCTTACCCGGGGTGGCGTTGCGGCTGAAGTAGAGCCGGGGATGGTCGCAGAGGATCTGGATCCCGGTCCTGATGATGAACATCATCATGAACAGGTTGAAGAAATGCGTCCACCCGATCCAGGCCGGCAGGCCGGGGGTGACGTTGGAGCTGTCCGTCCCGGGGTGACGCTGAATGAACGACTGGACGGCCGGCATGTTGTGCAGGCCTTTGCCGACCGCCACCCCGGCGATGAGCAGGGCGAAGCCGATGGGGATCAGCCAGAGCAGGTTGAACCACCGGTCGCGGCCGATGCGCAGCTTCGGTGCGGTCGCCCGCCTGGTGAGATCGAAACCGCCGCCGTAGGTCTCGACATCGATGACGTCTTCGGCGGTGTGAATCTCGTTGCGGTAATCCGGGGAGGAGTCCAGCGGCGTGCCCACTGCCAGTGTCGATACGTTGCCGTTCGGCGCTTCCCGTCCTCCGGTGGTTCCGGCGGTATTGACGTTCAGGTTCCGATGTTCGGTGTTCGTCACGCGGCCGAAAATACACGGATCGACTTGTAAAAATTGGACACGATCAGGAAGAAGCGGTCCGGCCGCGGCCTCACCCGGGCCCAGGGCGGCCGGCTCCCGCCCGGAGCGGGCAAAATCCGGCTCGCCCTCCGAGGCGATAACCGCACCTGCTCAACGAAGCGCCCGTTTGAGCCGCAGATTCGGTTTATGGAGGGTCGCTGTGAGTTTGCGCAAAGTCTTCTGCAAGCTCGCTAGATCGCGTCGTGTGGCCGCACTCGGCGGGCCTTGCGGGTCTCAAGCGCGTTGATGGTCAACGCACGGCGGCCGATCAGCCATCCGTCGGTCAGCTCGTATTCGTCGTCGTAGCGCAAATGCCAGACCACGTCGACGAATTCGTCGCCGCGCTGGTCCCAGTGGTGCGCGATGCACGCAACGCGCCCACGGGCCGTACCCGGCCCGGTCGCCTCGTAGACCTCGCCGACGATGGCGTGTTCGGTGCGGGCGACCGCCGCGACGGTAGCGACCGCCGCGGTGATGGCGTCTCGCCCACGATGCGAATGGATCGGCTCCAGCGCCGTGGGCGGGTCGGGCACTTCAAGCACGGCGGTGTCAGTGAACAGTGTTGCGACGGAATCGAATCGGCGTTCGTCCACGTGTGCCGCGTATCTGTGCACCAAATCACTGAGGGCTGACCGGTCGTCGGCTGACAGGCTCATCGGGGTCACGCGATCAGCGACAGCCGCTGCGCGCACTCCGATAGCACGTCCTTGGCCTGCTCGATGTCGACAGTCGACGGCATCGCCAACATGAGCCGGTCGGCGCCCTGATCGGCCAGGCTGGCCGCCCGTTCGGCGTCGATCTTGTTGACCGCGTGGCCCAATGACACTTCCAGAGCCGCCGGATCGCGGCCCGCCGACGCCGCCTCGTCGCGCATGAGCGCGATCAGTGACGCCAGCTGCGGCCCCGCCACCCCGAGCGGTTGGAAGCCGTCCGCCAAGCGGCCGGCGCGACGGGCCGCCGCCCGGCTGTGGCCACCGATGTGAACGGGAAGCCGTTCTCCGGCAATGGGTTTGGGGTAACACATGACGTTGTCGAAGCTGAAGAACTCACCGTGGTGCGAAGCCCCGTGCGGTTGGTCGGCCCACAGTGCCCGCAGGACGGCCAACTGCTCGTCGGCGCGTCTGCCGCGGTTCTCGAAGTCCGCGCCGCACGCCTCCAGCTCCTCCCTCAGCCATCCGACGCCCACGCACAGCCGCAGCCGTCCGCCCGACAACGCGTCCACGCTTGCGGCCCGCTTGGCGAGGACCACCGGATGGTGGTTGGGCAACACCAAGACGCCGGTGGCCAACCCGAGGGTGGTGGTGCGGCCGGCCAGGAACGCCAGCAGATCGAGCGGGTCGGGGATGGGGCAGTCGGCCGCCAGCCCCACGCGTCCCGAACTGTCATACGGGTAGACGCTGTCGTAGCGGGTGACCAGCACGGTGTGCTCGACCACAACGATCGACTCGAACCCGCACTGTTCCAGGTGGCCGGCGAAGGCCGCCATCCATTCCGGATCCGCGGTGACGCCGTCGGCCACCGGCGCCACGACTGAGACCTTCATGGCCTCAGAAGCTAACAGGCGCACTGTCGACGGCCGCGGGCGCGATTGCACTGCGCACGGCCTCGGCCAGGGTGGCCGCGCGGACGTCGGTGAACAGGTCCTCGAGCAGCACCGGGCGCCCGGCGGGGTCGGTCAGCGGAATCCGCCAGTTGGGGTATTCGTCGGTGGTGCCGGGCTGGTTCTGGGTCCGGCGGTCACCCACCGCGTCGGTCAGTGCCACGCCCACCAACCGCGACGGCGTCCGGCCCAGGTACCGATACAGGGCGATAACCATTTTCTCCGCGTCGTCTTCGCCGTCGTCGAGCAACCCCACCCGACGCAACTCGGCCATCCAGGCCGCCAGCTCGGCCCGGTCGGTGGCGAGCTCGTCCTCGGCGGGGCGGGTCAGCAATCCGAGAGCTTCGCGAAGCCGCACGTGGTCGCCGGCCAGATAGCCCGCGGTCGGCGGCAGATCGTGGGTGGTCACCGAGGACAGGCAGTACTCGCGCCAGCGCTCGGCCGGCAGCGGACCGCCGTTTCCGTCCCTATCCAACTCGAACCACAGGATCGAGGTGCCGAGCAAGCCGCGCAGTAGCAGGTAGTCGCGCACCCACGGTTCGACCGTGCCCAAATCCTCGCCCACGACCAGCGCCCCGGCGCGGTGTGCCTCCAGGGCGACGATGCCGATCATCGCTTCATGGTCGTAACGCACGTAAGTGCCCTCGGTGGGCGCCGCGCCCTCCGGGATCCACCACAGCCGGAACAATCCGATGATGTGGTCGATGCGCACGCCGCCGGCATGCCGCAGCACCGCGCTTATCACTGCCCGAAACGGGCGATACTCCTCGGCATCGAGCCGATCGGGCCGCCAGGGCGGCTGGGACCAGTCCTGGCCGAGTTGATTGAACTCGTCCGGCGGCGCGCCGGCGGTGACGCCCAGCGCCAACACATCCTGTAGCGCCCACGCGTCGGCACCGTTGGGATGCACGCCGACGGCGAGGTCGTGCATCACGCCCAGCGCCATTCCGGCCCGGATCGCCTGCGACTGCGCCGAGGCGAGTTGCTCGTCCAGTTGCCACTGCAGCCACCGATGGAAATCGACTGCCTCCGCATGCTTCTCGACGAACCGGTCGACGCCGGGCGCGCGGGGATGCTGTAGCGACTTCGGCCAGGAATGCCAATCGTCGCCGTACTTCTCGGCCAGGGCGCACCAGGTGGCGAAGTCATCGAGTGGGGTTCCCTCGCGGGCGCGGAAGGCTTCGTAGGACAGCTCGCGGCCGGCGGACCGCGGCACCCGGTGCAAAAGCTGGAGCGCCGCGCACTTCGCCGCCCACACGCTGTCGCGATCGATTGCGTCGAGCCGAGCAGCTCGCTGTTGCACGTCGAAACGCAGGCGCCGCACCCGGCTGCGCTTAGGCAGCTCGGCGAACTCGGGAATCGCCTCGACGTGAAGATAAATGGGGTTGACGAAGCGCCTCGATGTCGGCAGGTAAGGCGACGGCTCCATATGGGCCGCCGGTCCAGAAAACTGAGCCGCGTGCAACGGATTGACCAACAAATAATCGGCGCCGTGCCGCGACGCCGACCAGACGGCCAGGTCGGTCAGATCCGTCAGATCGCCGACGCCCCACGACTGTCTGGAGCGCACGCTGTAGAGCTGGGCGGCCAGGCCCCAGCCCCGCCGGGCGCCGAGCCGCTCCGGCAGCCCGAGCCAATCCGGCGTCACGATCACCGCGCTGCTGGTCTCACTGCCACCGGAACGCAGGTGCACCCGGTGATAACCGAGCGGCAGATCGGCCGGCAGCACGAAGCTGGCCTCGCCGACCCAGCGCCCGTCCAGGTCGAACGGCGGGGTGAAGTTGTCGACCTGCTGGATCCCGCCGCGTACCGTGCCGTCCTCGAGCTGCAACCAGACCTCGGCGGGATCGCCGTGGGTCACGTGCACCCAGAACCGCGTCTGCTCACCGGTGCGGCCGACGACGGTCGCCGGCAACCGGCGCGCCCAATACGACCGGAGCTTCGCGGTCAGCGCGACGTTGCGCTCCTGCTCCGTGCCGGCCGCGACGCCGAGCGCGGCCAACACTGCCACCAGCGTGGTTGCCGAGACCGGCACCCGCCGCCCGGTCCAGTCGTCGTACTCGGTCGCGATGCCGTGCCTCCTGGCAAGTTCGACCAGCGACGGCGCGAGCTCACTCATACCGCTCATCTTGCTGCCAGAATTCGCCGGCCGACCAATCGGGGAGAGGCGGCGGGCGCCGCCGCCCGTTTTGCCGGCCCGTTTCGCCGCTCTTCCGTTCGCTGAGGGCACCCGCTCGACAGGACGAGCCTGCCATTCGCCATTACGATGCCCTGAGGAGACGTGAGTGTCCGGGCGGGGATCGGCGGGGGAACCCGAAAGTGCCAGTTCAACGGCGCTTGGCGCGTTGCCCGCGTCGGCCGACGAGGCGAGGTGAGGGCGTCCGCACAGATGTACGCAAAGTGATGTAGATGTGAACGCACGTCGTCGCGTGGCGAGGTCGCTACGGGTGACTTACCGTTGTCGATGTAATTCGCGCTGCGGATATTTTCAGGGACAATATCCAGGCATTCTAGAGACCGGATGGTGAATTAACGTGGCGGAAGAGAGACGCGGGTCGGGGTATGGCCTCGGGTTGTCGACGCGGACCCAGGTGACCGGCTACCAGTTCCTCGCTCGCCGCACCGCAATGGCGCTCACCCGGTGGCGCGTCCGCATGGAGGTCGAGCCCGGACGCCGCCAGACGCTGGCCGTGGTGGCCTCGGTGTCGGCGGCGCTGGTGATCTGCCTGGGCGCGCTGCTCTACTCGTTCCTCAGCCCGGCGGGCCAGGTCGGTGATTCGCCGATCATCGCCGATCGCGACTCCGGCGCGCTGTATGTCCGTGTGGGCGACAAGCTGTACCCGGCGCTGAACTTGGCGTCGGCGCGGCTGATCACGGGCCGCCCGGACAATCCGCACCTGGTCAAGTCCAACCAGATCGCCACGCTGCCGCGCGGCCCAATGGTGGGCATCCCGGGTGCGCCGTCGAACTTCCACCCCTCGAGTCCGTCCACGTCGTCGTGGCTGGTGTGCGACACCGTCGGAACCTCGACCGGGGTCAGCGCTCCGTCCGGGGTGACGGTGACCGTCATCGACGGGAACCCAGACCTCAGCAACCACCGGCACGTGCTGAACGGGTCGGACGCCGTGGTGCTGAGCTACGGCGGCGACGCGTGGGTGATCCGCGAGGGACGCCGGTCGCGCATCGACGCGACGAACCGTTCGGTGCTGCTGCCGCTTGGCCTGACGCCCGAGCAGGTGGGCCAGGCGAAGCCCATGAGCCGCGCCCTGTTCGACGCGTTGCCGGTGGGCCCCGAACTGACCGTGCCGCAGGTGCAGAACGCGGGCGCCGCCGCCTCGTTCCCGAATGCCCCCGGCCCGATCGGCACGGTGATCGTCACGCCGCAAATCAGTGGGCCGCAACAGTATTCGCTGGTGCTAGCCGACGGCGTGCAGACGCTGCCGCCGTTGGTGGCCCAGATCCTGCAAAATGCCGGTCCCGGCAATACCAAACCGGTGACCGTGGAACCGTCCGCCCTGGCGAAGATGCCCGTGGTCAACAAGCTGGACCTGTCCTCCTACCCGGACGCCCCGCTCAACGTGGCGGACATCCGCGAGAACCCGTCGACCTGCTGGTGGTGGCAGAAGACGTCCGGGGAGAACCGGGCCCGCATCCAGGTCGTGTCCGGCGCGACGATTCCGGTCGCGGCCAAGGACGAGAACAGGGTGGTGTCGCTGGTCAAGGCCGACACCACCGGTCGCGAAGCCGACCAGGTCTTCTTCGGTCCCGACTACGGGAACTTCGTCGCCGTCACCGGCAACGACCCCGGTGCGAAGACGACGGAATCGCTGTGGTGGCTGACGGACGCGGGCGCCCGGTTCGGGGTCGACGACACCCGCGAGGTGCGTGAGGCGCTGGGCCTGAAGACGAAACCGAGCCTGGTGCCGTGGGTGGCGCTGCGGCTGCTCCCACAAGGCCCGACCCTCTCGCGGGCGGATGCACTCGTGGAGCACGACACCCTACCGATGGATATGTCCCCTGCAGAATTGGCGGTACCTAAGTGAAACGCGGGTTTGCGCGGCCGACACCGGAGAAGCCTCCGGTCATCAAGCCGGAGAACATCGTCCTTCCGACGCCCCTGAGCATTCCGCCGCCGGAGGGCAAGCCCTGGTGGCTGATCGTGGTCGGCGTCGTGGTGGTCGGCCTGCTGATCGGCATGGTCGCCATGACCTTCGCCAGCGGCTCACACGTGTTCGGCGGCGCCGGGTCGATCTTCCCGATCTTCATGATCGGTGGCGTCGCGATGATGATGTTCGGCGGCCGGTTCGGCGGTCAGCAGCAGATGAGCCGGCCCAAGCTGGACGCGATGCGCGCCCAGTTCATGCTGATGCTGGACATGCTGCGCGAGACCGCCCACGAGTCGGCGGACAGCATGGACGCCAACTACCGGTGGTACCACCCGGCGCCCACGACGCTTGCCGCCGCGGTGGGGTCGTCGCGGATGTGGGAACGCAAGCCCGACGGCAAGGACCTGAACTTCGGTGTGGTGCGGGTCGGCGTCGGCATGACGCGTCCCGAGGTGACCTGGGGTGAGCCCCAGAACATGCCGACCGACATCGAGCTCGAGCCGGTGACGGGTAAGGCGCTGCAGGAATTCGGGCGCTACCAAAGCGTCGTCTACAACCTGCCCAAGATGATCTCGCTGCTCGTCGAACCCTGGTACACGCTCGACGGGGAGCGGGAGCAGGTCCTGGGACTGATGCGGGCGATCATCTGCCAGCTGGCGTTCTCGCACGGCCCGGACCACGTGCAGATGGTCGTCGTCACCTCGGATCTGGACGAGTGGGACTGGGTGAAGTGGCTTCCGCACTTCGGTGACCCGCGCCGTCAGGACGCTGCCGGGAACGCGCGGATGGTCTACAGCTCGGTGCGCGAGTTCGCCGCCGAGCAGGCCGAATTGTTCGCCGGACGTGGCTCTTTCACGCCCCGGCACGCGAGTTCGTCGGCGCAGACTCCGACGCCCCACACGGTGATCGTCGCCGACGTCGTCGACCCCCAGTGGGAGTACGTGATCAGCTCCGAAGGCGTCGACGGCGTGACGTTCTTCGACCTGAGCGGCTCCTCGATGTGGACGGCTGTCCCCGAGCGCACCTTGCGGTTCGACGACAAGGGCGTCATCGAGGCGCTGCCCCGCGACCGCGACACCTGGATGGTGATCGACGAGAAGCCGTGGTTCTTCGCGCTCACGGACCACATCAGCATCGCGGAGGCGGAGGAATTCGCCCAGGCGGTGGCCCGCTGGCGGCTCGCCGAGGCGTACGAAGAGATCGGTCAGCGGGTCGCCCACATCGGCGCCCGAGACATCATGGCCTACTACGGAATCGACGATCCGGGCCGCATCGACTTCGAGTCGTTGTGGGGCAGCCGCAACGACTCGATGGGCCGGTCGCGCTTGCGGGCACCGTTCGGTGTTCGTTCCGACAACGGCGAGCTGCTGTTCTTGGACATGAAGTCTCTCGACGAGGGCGGTGACGGCCCGCACGGGGTCATGTCCGGTACGACCGGTTCCGGTAAATCGACCCTGGTGCGAACCGTGATCGAGTCGCTGATGCTCAGCCACCCGCCGGAAGAGCTGCAGTTCGTGCTGGCCGACCTCAAGGGTGGGTCGGCGGTCAAGCCGTTCGCCGGGGTACCGCACGTATCGCGGATCATCACCGACCTGGAAGAGGACCAGGCGCTCATGGAGCGCTTCCTCGACGCCCTCTGGGGCGAGATCGCCCGGCGCAAGGCGATCTGCGACAGCGCCGGTGTCGACGACGCCAAGGAGTACAACTCGGTCCGCCTCAGGATGCGGGCACGCGGCCAGGACATGGCGCCGCTGCCGATGCTCGTGGTGGTCATCGACGAGTTCTACGAATGGTTCCGCATCATGCCGACCGCGGTCGACGTGCTCGACTCGATCGGCCGGCAGGGCCGCGCCTACTGGATCCACCTGATGATGGCGTCGCAGACCATCGAAAGCCGCGCCGAAAAGCTCATGGAGAACATGGGTTACCGGCTGGTGCTGAAGGCGCGCACCGCCGGTGCGGCGCAGGCCGCCGGTGTTCCGAACGCCGTGAACCTGCCGGCGCAGGCGGGTCTGGGCTACTTCCGGCGCAGCCTGGAGGACATCGTCCGGTTCCAGGCCGAGTTCCTGTGGCGGGACTACTTTCCCCGCGGACTCACCGATGACGGCGAGGAAGCGCCCGCGTTGGTGCACAGCATCGATTACGTTCGCCCGCAACTGTTTACCAACTCCTTCACCCCGCTGGAGGTGAGCGTGGGCGGACCGGACCTCACGCCGGCCGCCATCACGAATGGCGAGACGCTGGGAGGCGACGGCCTGCCGCGCGATGACGACGACGTCGAGGGCATCCGGGTTCCGAAGGTCGGCACGGTCATCATCGATCAGCTGCGCAAGATCGACTTCGAGCCGTACCGGCTGTGGCAACCGCCGCTCAACCGGCCGATCCCCATCGACGAATTGGTCGACCGGTTCCTCGGCCACCCGTGGCAGGAGGACTACGGCACGGCCCGCGACCTGGTCTTCCCGATCGGGATCATCGACCGTCCGTTCAAGCACGACCAGCCGCCGTGGACGGTCGACACCTCGGGTCCGGGCGCCAACGTCCTGATCCTGGGCGCCGGTGGTTCGGGCAAGACCACGGCCCTGCAGACCCTGATCTGCTCGGCCGCGCTGACCCACACCCCCGAGCAGGTCCAGTTCTACTGCCTGGCCTACAGCAGCACCGCGCTGACCACCGTCGCTCGGCTGCCGCACGTGGGTGAGGTGGCCGGCCCGACCGATCCGTACGGCGTGCGCCGGACGGTGGCCGAGCTGCTGGCGCTGGTGCGGCAGCGGAAGAGCACCTTCCTCGAGTACGGGATCGCCTCGATGGAGGTCTTCCGGCGCCGCAAGTTCGGCGGTGAGCCCGGCCCGGTCCCCAACGACGGGTTCGGCGACGTCTACTTGGTGGTCGACAACTACCGGGCGCTGGCCGAAGAGAACGAGGTGCTGATCGAGCAGGTGAACCTGATCATCAACCAGGGCCCCTCGTTCGGGGTCCACGTGATAGTCACCGCGGACCGCGAATCCGAGCTGCGGCCTCCGGTGCGCAGCGGCTTCGGCTCCCGGGTCGAATTGCGGCTGGCGGCCGTGGAAGACGCCAAGCTGGTGCGGTCCCGCTTCGCCAAGGACGTTCCGGTCAAGCCGGGCCGCGGCATGGTCGCGGTCAACTACGTCCGACTGGACTCCGACCCGCAGGCCGGTCTGCACACGTTGGTGGCCCGGCCCGCGCTCGCCACCACAGCCGGCTACGTGTTCGAGTCCGACAGCGTCATCGACGCGGTCAGTCGTCTCACGAGCGGCCAGGCCCCGCCGGTGCGCCGGCTCCCCGCCCGGTTCGACGTGGAGCAGCTGCGCGAGTTGGCCGCGCGGGACACCCGCCAAGGGGTCGGCGCGGGCGGAATCGCCTGGGCCATCTCCGAATTGGATTTGTCGCCGGTCTACCTCAACTTCGCCGAGAATGCGCACCTGATGGTGACGGGTCGACGCGAATGTGGGCGCACCACCACGCTGGCCACCATCATGAGCGAAATCGGCCGGCTGTACGCGCCGGGAGCCAGCAGCGCACCCCCGCCACCGGCCGGCCAGCCGTCGGCACAGGTGTGGCTGGTGGACCCACGACGTCAGCTGCTGACCACACTGGGCCCGGACTACGTCGAGAAGTTCGCGTACAACCTCGACGGCGTCCAGGCGATGATGGGCGAGCTGGCAGCCGTCCTGGCCGGACGCGAACCGCCGCCCGGCCTGTCCGCGGAAGAGTTGTTGTCGCGGTCGTGGTGGAGCGGCCCGGAGATCTTCCTGATCGTCGACGACATCCAGCAGCTGCCGGCCGGATTCGATTCGCCGCTGCACAAGGCCGCGCCGTGGGTGACCCGGGCCGCCGACGTCGGGTTGCACGTGCTGGTGACGCGCACCTTCGGTGGCTGGTCTTCGGCGGGCAGCGACCCGATGTTGCGGGCCCTAGCCCAGGCGAACGCGCCGTTGCTGGTGATGGACGCCGACCCGGACGAGGGATTCATCCGCGGAAAGATGAAGGGTGGCCCGCTGCCCCGCGGTCGAGGCCTGCTGATGGCCGAGGACACCGGCGTGTTCGTACAGGTCGCGGCGACGGAGTTGCGCAAGTAAGACGGAATGCCGTTGCGTTGGGGTTGGCTGGGTCAGCCCCAGCGCAGCGGTAATTCTTTGAGCGCAAAACTTTTTGAGGGGTAATTGATCGCGGGGACGTAGTCCGCGGGAACGTCGAAGTCGGGAATCTGCCTCAGCCATTCCCCGACGATCACCGTCAGTTCGATCCGCGCCAGGTGGGACCCCAGGCAGCGGTGCGGTCCGCCCCCAAACCCCCAGTGCCGGTGGACCTTTCCGTCCATCACCAATTCGTTGACGGACGTGGCATCGCTGTCGTCGCGGTTGACGGCGGCCATGCACAACCGCACCGATGTGCCGGGTGGCAACGTCATGCCGCCGATCTCGACGAATTGGGTGGTGATCCGGGGCGCCACCGGTGCCGAGGGCTCCAGCCGGACGATCTCTTCGATGAAAACCCGGATCTGCCTTGGGTTGTCGCGAAGCAAATCACGCAGCTGCGGCCGGCGCGCCAGCTCGAAGAGGCAGAAACCGATCGCCGCGGTCACCGTGTCCAGGCCCGCCAGGATCAACAGGTGGCTCATGCCGAGCAATTCCAGATCGCTGAAATCGCCGTCACTGCCCATGATTTGCGACAGCATGTCGGAACCGGGGTTCTGCCGGCGTTGCTGGATCGCATCGGCCAGATACGCCAGCAGCTGCTCACTCTTCTCGATGTCGGCCTGGGTGATGTACGGCTTGTCGCTGACGACGGCATCCTTCCAATCGATCAGGCGATCGCGATCCTCGATCGGCAGGCCGTAAAGATCCATGAAGACCTGAAACGGGTACAGGTGCGCAAAGTCCGCCATCACTTCGCATTTGCCTTGGCCCGCAAGGGCGGCGATCATTTCGGCGGCGTGCCGCTCCAGCACCGGGCGGGATCTGCTCAGACCGAGCGGGCTGAAGAAGGGCTGCAGCACCTTCCGGTACCGGGTGTGCTGCGGCGGGTCGAATGCCAGTGGCAACACCGGCAGTGGGTGACCGGGAGGCTGCAGGATCGTCGACGAGAACACCTTGGGATTGCGCAGCGCGGCCAGCACGTCCTCACGGCGGGTGATGTGGTAGTGGCCGTTCATGAACACCACCGGCCCGGCGTCGCGCAACGTCTTCCACCCGACGCCCCGGTCCTCGGCCATCGGTAACTTCTCGAAATCGAGGCGCGGTAGGTGGAACGTGCCTTGCTGGCCTTGGCCAGGAGTGCTCATGGGCTCTCCGCTTGTCTATCTTGATCTGCTTACCGCTGCGGCGGGGGACGTCGTCGGCACCGTTTCCAGCCGGCACACCAATATCGCATGTGTCGCAAAGGGACACGAATTCGACCGCTGGTCGGGAGCGGCGTTTACAGCGCCCGGCCCCGCCCGGCGAGTATCTTCTACACTTCAACGAGCGGCTGATGTCCGTCTGGATTGTTTCGCGGAACCGGTAGGGAGGAAACCTGATGAGGGTTCGTCTCGAACAATCCAAATGCGTGGGTCATGCCCAGTGCTACGCCGTTGATCCGAATCTGTTCCCCATAGACGATTCGGGCTATTCGATCCTCGAAGAGCACGAGGTGCTGCCCGAGGACGAGCAGCTGACTCGCGACGGTGTGGCCTCCTGCCCGGAAATGGCATTGATTCTCGAAGAGGACTGACAGCGCAACGCCCCAGGGCGGCGAACCGCGTTGTAAGCAAACCCCGAATGAACAATCAGTTGCCAGAAATGAACGGCAGCCGACGGGGAGTGAACAGTGGCTGGCCTGGAA